>CBFGNE010000197.1:0-6662 GCA_965649995.1 uncultured Mucilaginibacter sp. | reverse complement strand
CGTACGCAAAATAGCTTTAGCGGCGAAAACCGGGACTGAAAAATTGAGAAATTAAAACATACAAATACGAGATGCCAGAGGAAACCGAATTATTGCTGAGAGAGAACAAAGACCGCTTTGTAATCCTCCCCATCAAGTATCCCGCAATATGGGAAATGTATAAAAAAGCAGAGGCCAGCTTCTGGACCGCAGAGGAGATTGACTTAAGCGACGATATGAAACACTGGGAGAATTTAAACCCCGGCGAAAAGCATTTTATATCGCACATCCTGGCATTTTTTGCTGCCAGCGATGGCATTGTGAACGAGAACCTGGCCATTAATTTTATGAGCGAGGTGCAACTACCCGAGGCACGCTGCTTTTACGGCTTCCAGATCATGATGGAGAATATCCACTCGGAAACTTACGCGTTGCTGATTGATACGTACATAAAAGACCCGGCCGAAAAAGACCGTTTGTTCCACGCAATTGATACCATTCCCTGCGTAACCAAAAAGGCAGAATGGGCACTGCGCTGGATAAACAACGGCAGCTTTGCCGAGCGTTTGGTAGCATTTGCTGCGGTAGAAGGCATCTTCTTCTCTGGTAGCTTCTGCTCTATCTTCTGGCTCAAAAAACGTGGCTTGATGCCCGGATTGACCTTTAGCAACGAACTGATATCGCGCGATGAAGGCTCGCACTGCGAGTTTGCTTGTTTGCTGTACAAAATGTTGGAGAACAAACTAAGCACCGAGGCCGCAACCAAAATTATTACCGATGCAGTAGAGATAGAGAAAGAATTTGTGAGCGATGCGTTGCCTGTGAGCCTGATTGGCATGAACGCCAAAATGATGAGCCAGTACATAGAGTTTGTTGCGGACAGGTGGCTGGACGAACTGGGTTACCCGAAGGTGTACAACGTATCGTGCCCGTTTGATTTTATGGAGATGATAAGCCTGCAGGGCAAAACCAACTTCTTTGAAAAACGCGTAGGCGATTACCAAAAAAGCGGTGTATTGAACGGCACACCGGAAAACAAATCATTCTCGTTAGACGAGGATTTTTAGAGAAGCCTCACCCAACCCTCTCCAAAGGAGAGGGCTTTTAAAAATGATGCTTTATTAATAACAACACGACCCTTAATTAAATTATATATAACTGTTGGTTAAAGTCCCCATTACTTGACACTAACTATTTAAAGACAACCAATATGTACGTATTAAAACGAGACGGCAGAAGAGAGACAGTAAAGTTCGACAAAATTACAGCGCGGATTGAAAAACTGTGTTACGGGTTTAACCTGGTAGACCCGATTGATGTAGCTAAAAAAGTAATTGAGGGCTTGTTCGACGGTGTTACCACGTCTGAGCTGGATAACCTTGCAGCAGAAACGGCGGCATCGTTAACCACCAAGCACCCCGATTACGCTTTGCTTGCTTCGCGTATAGCGGTGAGTAACCTGCACAAAAACACCACCAAGTCGTTCTCGGAAACTATGAAACGTATGTACGAATACGTTGACAAAAAAACCGGCAAAAACGCTGCTTTGCTTGCCGACGATGTGTACGAGATCATCCGCGATAATGCCGAATTATTAGACAGCAGCATCATTTACGACCGCGATTTTGGTTTCGATTACTTCGGTTTCAAAACCTTAGAAAAATCGTACCTGCTGAAAATAGACGGTAAAATAGCCGAACGCCCGCAGCATTTATTTATGCGTGTATCGGTAGGGATCCACAAAGAGGATATAGAAAGCGCTATCAAAACCTACAACCTGATGAGCGAGCGCTGGTTCACCCACGCTACGCCAACCTTGTTTAACGCAGGCACACCAAAACCACAAATGTCGTCGTGCTTCCTGTTAACCATGAAGGATGACAGCATCGAAGGCATCTACGATACGCTTAAACAAACTGCAAAAATTTCGCAGAGCGCAGGTGGTATTGGCTTAAGCATCCACAATGTAAGGGCTACAGGTTCGTACATCAGCGGTACAAACGGCACCAGTAACGGTATTATCCCAATGCTGAAAGTATTTAACGATACCGCCCGTTATGTCGACCAAGGTGGTGGCAAGCGTAAAGGTGCCTTTGCTATCTATTTAGAGCCATGGCATGCAGACATCTTCGAATTCCTTGATTTGCGTAAAAACCACGGTAAAGAAGAAATGCGCGCCCGCGATTTGTTCTACGCCCTTTGGGTAAGCGATCTGTTTATGAAACGCGTGGAAGCAAACGAAGACTGGAGCCTTTTTTGCCCGCACGAAGCACCGGGATTAGCGGATTGCCACAGCGAAGCATTTGAAGAACTGTACACCCGTTACGAGCGCGAAGGCCGTGCCCGCAAAACCATAAAAGCACAGGAACTTTGGTTTGCCGTGTTAGATAGCCAGGTAGAAACCGGTACACCGTACCTGTTATACAAGGATGCTGCCAACGCAAAAAGCAACCAGCAAAACCTGGGTACTATAAAAAGCTCTAACCTTTGTACCGAAATTATCGAGTACACATCTGATAAAGAGGTAGCGGTTTGTAACCTGGCATCGTTAGCCCTGCCACGTTATGTAATAAACGGCGAGTTTGACCATGCTAAACTGTACGAAGTGACTTACCAGGCTACTTTAAACCTGAACAAGATCATCGATAACAACTTTTACCCGGTAGAAGAAGCACGTTACAGCAACCTGCGCCACCGCCCAATAGGTTTAGGCGTACAGGGTTTGGCAGATGCCTTTATCCTGCTGCGTTTACCTTTCGAAAGCGACGAAGCAAAACAACTGAACAAAGAGATATTTGAAACCATATACTTTGCAGCCATGACGGCTTCCAAGGATTTGGCCATCAAAGATGGTGCTTACGAAACCTTTAAAGGTTCGCCACTGTCTGAAGGTAAATTCCAGTTCGATCTTTGGAACGAGAAACCGGCAAGCACCCGTTGGGATTGGGACAACCTGCGCCTTGATGTAATGAACCATGGCGTGCGTAACTCGCTGCTGGTAGCGCCGATGCCAACTGCATCAACTTCGCAGATATTGGGTAACAACGAGTGCTTTGAGCCATACACCTCAAACATTTACACCCGCCGCGTATTAAGCGGAGAGTTTGTTATTGTAAACAAACACCTGCTGCGCGATCTGGTAAACCTTGGCTTGTGGACACCTGCCATGAAGGATAAGATCATTACTGCAAACGGTTCTATCCAGGATATTGCCGAGATACCTGCAGCAATTAAAGACCTGTACAAAACCGTATGGGAAATTAAGATGCGTAACATTATCGATATGGCTGCCGATAGGGGCGCGTACATTTGCCAGTCGCAATCGCTTAACCTGTTCATCAACTCGCCAAACGCAAGCAAGCTTACTTCGATGCACTTTTACGCATGGAAGAAAGGCCTTAAAACAGGTATGTACTACCTGCGTACACAGGCAGCATCGCAAGCGGTTAAATTTACGGTTGAGAACCAGTCCGGCAAAAACATGGAGGCGGTTATACCCGAAGTTGTTGCCGATAGCGCAATGGAGGATGTACCGGCAGGCCCATCTTGCTCGATGGAAGAAGGCTGCGTAACCTGTTCAGCATAACAACCCGTAGAGACGCGATACTTCGCGTCTTTGAACGGATTTACTCAAACATACCAAAGGCCGGGGAACTGCAAAGTTTCCCGGCCTTTTTGCGTGAATGTTTTCGCTGCCGCGAGATTAGCGATAGCGTATCTCGTGGTGCGCATTGCCAAAGCTTTCAGCTTCCGTCAGCTAACTGGCTAACCTTTTTTGCCTGGCATTCAATCATGTTTTCCCCCGAATTATCACCCCTCAAAAAAATCCGTAAAACCTTGCAGTTAAACTAAATAGAATATTATATTTGTAATGCAAAACCCAACGCCAAGATTCCCCCTCTTACAGCAGCGTTGAAATAATAACGGAATTAGTAATAAAGTTGAAGTTTAAATTGCCGCACCCATAGTGCCTGCAATAAAACCCCTGTTCGGCTTTTTATTAGCGTTTCGGTATTTATAGCCATGTAACCTATTAAACCATCATAATATGATCACTACAGAACAGTTAATTAAAAAGTACGGCACGCCCAATAAAACAGGCGCGGGTTACCTGGTAACTATCGATTTGCCGTACCCCATGTATTTGAACTGGGAAACAAAAACCTACACAAAAAAAATACAGTGCCACAAGGCCGCAGCTGATAGCCTGAAAGCCATTTTTGCCGAAATACTGGCCGTGTATGGCATAGCCAAGATAAAGGAGCTTCAGTTGGACGATTACGGAGGATGCTTTAATTACCGGCTAATGAGGGGCAGCACAACTACGCCGTCCGTGCATTCCTGGGGTTTGGCGATAGATATAGATCCGGATAGGAACCTGTTGCACGAAACTCATACTACCGCCCGTTTTGCGCGCCCCGAGTATAAAGCATTTATTGATATATTTTACAAACACGGGTGGCAGAGCCTGGGCAGGGAGAAAGATTACGACTGGATGCACTTCCAAATAGCAAACTAAAACTTAAGGCGGGCGCTAATCTTTATTTCGTTTTCCTCATAAATTTACTTAAACTTGTTTTTATTAAAATCGTAAGGCAGTTATTTGCGTATATCGATTTATATTCACCAATAAAAAAACAACATTATGGGATTAGGAGCACCGGAGATCATTTTAATATTAGTTGCCATTTTACTATTATTTGGCGGTAAAAAAATACCCGAAATGATGAGAGGCCTGGGCAAAGGCATGAAAGACTTTAAAGAAGCGCAAAGCGGAACAACGCCAGAACCGGCGCCCGTTAAAGAAACTAACGTTTAATGCTAACAGATTCAAAGGCCCCAACCGGGGCCTTTTGCATTTGATAAGGAATTCTAGTCATTTTATCATTGTTTTTAGCCCCACCTAAACGGCGATGCCCTCATGAAATAATCCTCCCCGGTTGGGAGGACTTAAAAAATAGGGCGGACGAAGTTTAAGTCTCCCCTTCCGGGGGAGATTTAGAGGGGGCTATGCCCGTGAAATAGCCCTACGGTTAACTTTCCAAATATTTGCCTCAAAGTCAAAATAATTGCGTTAATTAGGGGCACAACATATAACCTCACCTTATAAATGGCCCCCCGTATAAACCTGCGCACCAAATTCCGCTTAGCTACCCTTTCTTTTGTTTTATCGATGTTCATTTTTTCGGCAGCCAATGCGCAACGGACCCGTGGCATGAACGCCGACGGCGATGTAATGAGCGGCAGCAATAGCAGCAGCGGCGGCACCGTACGGCAGGATGGCTGGTTAATGGCATTCAACGGCGGTTACGAATCGCCGATGGGCGAGTTAAAAGATAGCTACAAGGGTTCGCCAACTTTTGGCGTAAGCGTAATGCGCCGCATGGGCAGCCTGCTATACTCCGCCACGGTAGATCATCGCAGTTACAAGCCAATAAACGCTGTAACCCAAATTACATATGATGATGAAAATTATTTCGGTGCAACTTTCAGCAAATTCAACGGCACCGGCCTATACTTGGGTATAGCCTACGAATTAACCGCAGGCGATATTAACTTTTATGGTGGCGTAAACGGCGGCTTTATTTTGGTAAGCTATAAAATAACTATCGACGACCCCAATTTTTCGAGCACCGAATCGGTATCTAACGCGCAAACCACTTACATTGCGCCAAAGATCGGGCTTAACTTTATGCTGACAAAAAGCATAGGGATGGCACTGGAAGGGCGTTATAGCCTGGGCACCGTTGGCGCAAATTACAACACCCGTACGGGCGGCAGCACCACCCCGGGCTTTAACTCGGCCGCCGGCAACCTTTTCTTAACGTATAATTTTTAAAGGGTAATTGCCCTATGATAACAAAGACCGGGAAGCTGCATAGCATCCCGGCCTTTTACGTTATAATGATCATTTCAACCAAAAACTTTCCGACTTTCGGGTAAAATATCTCCCGGACCTGAAAAAAATGATCTCCGCCAAACACGAAATACTCCATTGTGACCGCTGCCAAAGCGCGTTTGAATGTAAGGCCAATTCTTACACCAAATGCCGGTGCAGTACCGTGCAGCTAAGCATAAACGAGGTACAGTACGTAAGCGAATTGTATGATGGCTGCCTGTGTGCTAATTGTTTGCTCGATCTGCAAAAGGAATACCAGGAAAGTTTATAAGCCTATGCCCGAATTTTACCTAAACCTACCTTGCCCGTTTGATGATGCCTACGCCGTAGTGGTGGAGGATAACGGGCGCGTAGCCTATGCATACCTGCTTTTTTATGAAGATATCGTATCCGACGTATGGCTTTATAATAACGCGCTAACGCCAGCCGGCTCATTTATCAATACCGATGAAATTCCCGCCCTGAACCCTGCGGATTATATAAAAAAGGACACTATGATAACCCCTATATCCGAAGAGGGCCAGGTATATTGCGACTGGGACGAATCTGACGACGATGGTATAGAGGTGGGCGTTACCTTACGCGGTAAATTTATAGCCGAACTAAGGCACGGTGCCAAACCCGGCTGGAATGTGATAGTAGCCAAAGACGGACCGCTGGCTTTGGTGTACTAACTTAATCCCTCACATACACCTCGCCCTTATACGGAGAAATGGTGGAGTGAAATTTATAGCCCGAAACATGCAGCAGGTATAGGTCATGATATCGCACCAGCAGATCTCAT
>CBFGNE010000196.1:0-6689 GCA_965649995.1 uncultured Mucilaginibacter sp. | reverse complement strand
GTCACAGCAATTATAAATAATACGCCAATTGGCACGGTAATGCCCTATATGGGGCTGCATAAAAACTTAGCAGATATGGCTAACCGCGGATGGTTGCCATGCGATGGCACATGCTACAACATCGCCGATCAGCGCCAGCTTTATGATGCCATTGAAAACGCCTATGGCGGCAACGCTTCTACCTTCTACGTGCCCGACTTGCGCGGAATGTTTGTGCGCGGCTGTGATGAAGGCACCGGGCGCGATCCGGATGCCGCCAAGCGTACAGAGCAGAACCCCGGAGGGCACACCGGCAATAATGTTGGTACACTGCAAGGGCACCAATTTGCAAAACATATGCATACAACTAAGGCCTGGGATACAACCCCGGATGTTCTCACCAACCTGGGCGGATATTTCACCCCGCCTCATGCTGCCCATAACTTTCCATCAAGCGAGGAAGGTGGTAACGAGACCAGGCCTATAAACGTGGCCGCTTATTACATCATTTTTGCAGGGCTGCCTGCTCAATAGCTATTATATTTGTTAACGATAAAAATATATATTATGGATAATGCATCAATACAAGCTAATGAAGCGAGCGTAACTGCAACCATAAACAATTTGCCGGTTGGCACGGTAATGCCCTATATGGGCCTAACAGAAAATATGGCGGGGCTGCGTGCCCAAGGATGGCTGCCTTGCGATGGCACATCATACCTGCATACCGAGTTTCCGCATTTGCATAAAGCAATAGGGAACTCTAATGGCGGCGATACCAGCAGGTTTAATGTTCCCGACCTGCGCGGCGTTTTTTTAAGAGGAGTAGACAGGCCCGCTGACTCCCGCGACCCCGACTCGGGCAGCCGCCAGGCGCAAAGCCCCGGCGGGCTTACCGGTAATAATGTGGGCACCTACCAGGGCGATGCATTAAAAAAACACACGCATAACACAAATGAATGGAACACCAGCTCGTTTATGATAACCCACAGCGGGAACGACTGGCACCCCCCACGCGACCTGCATTCCAAACCATCCTCCGAAACCGGCGACAGTTCCGAATCCAGGCCAAAAAATGTGGCGGTTTATTACATCATATTCGCCGGGCTGCCTGCTCAATAGTATTTCTTTTTCCTGATATCAAAACCTTGTTCATAACCGGACAGGGTTTTTTTGTTGAAGCTGCAAGTTGGCATAGCAGCGATGTTTGGCTTATCTCATCGCCATTTATCGAAATATCGTTTCCCGATTTATGTTTTATTCCTATAATCTGTTGATTTTAAGATTGTTAAATTATTGGCATGCAGTTGGTATAACCGATTGCATATCAATAATAAGCAAACGTGTCACAGTCAATAATTAAAACAGCATCCACCTGCACCACATCACCGGCACCTGGCTATTCTCATCTTAGTGTCACAAACACACTCGGTTTGAAATGTTTGTCCGGCCTGGCCGTCTACAATCGTATAGGCAGTAAACACACACATATGTACAATTTTCATTTTAGTGTCACAAATACACCAAGAGTTAAAAATATCGTAAACTTAGTTGACTAATATAGTCAACTAAGTTTACCTTTGCATCATCATCTACAAAGTCATGAAAACTAACAGCCTATACAACACAAATACAACAACCACCGGCAACGGCGGGGTTTCAAATAACGCACGCTTAAAAACTTCTGCCAAATATGTTATCGAGGCCCTTGGCGAAGGCATCAAACAAAGCCTTAACGGCATGGATATTAATACCGAGTTTTTAACGCTTACTGTTCGCAGCCTGGCGCAAACATCGGGCAAGAACGTAAAAAAACTGATAGAAAAATACAGCGCTGCAAGCCGCCAGTTGGCCCCGGGGCGCTTTCATTATAATAACACATCTACCTTGTCTCATTCCTAATACCAAAACAATGAAAACCGTGTACAAACCGCTTTTGAAAAGCATTTTTTTATTACTACTCTCGTTAACGGCCGTTACCAGGCTATACGCGCAAGCCACGGTAGTAAAAGGCACCATAACCGATGCTAAAACGCATCAGCCAATGCCTTATGTTACCGTAACCTTTGCCAATAGCACCATTGGCGGCGGCACCAACACCCAGGGCCGGTATAGCATCAGCACCACGGGTAAATACACCCAAATACAAGTAACCTTTGTGGGCTTTAAAACCGCAACACGTACAATAGAGGCGGGTAAAGAACAGGAGATAAACATAGCCCTTACCGAAGATAACCACGCGATTAATGAGGTGGTTGTAAAATCGGGCAAGAAAAAAAAATATACCAACAAGGATAACCCCGCTGTTGAGCTGATACGTAAGGTTATTGCCCATAAAGAGCAAAACCAGTTAGAGAACTACAATTTTGCCGAATATAAACAGTACGAGCGCATGAGTTTTGCGCTAAGTAACCTGAGCGAAAAATTTAAGAGCAAACGCATATTTAAAAATTACCAGTTTTTATTCCGCGAGCAGGATTCTACTGCTATAGGCGGTAAAACATTACTGCCATTGTACCAGGAAGAAAAGTTGTCTGATAACTACTACCGTAAATCGCCTTATGCAAAAAAACAGGTGATATCTGCCAACAAACAGGTAAAATACGACGAAAGCTTTGTGGATAACCAGGGGCTTACCGCTTATTTTAACAGGATGTACCAGGATATCAATATCTATGATAACAACGTTTCCCTGTTAAGCAACCAGTTACTTAGCCCGATTGCCGACCACTCACCTGATTATTACAAGTTCTTTATTACCGATACCCTGAAAGACCAGCAGCCAAACCTGATAGAGCTAAGCTTTACGCCGCGCAATACCAACGGGTTGTTGTTTGAGGGCAGGATATACATCACCATGGATGGCAATTATGCCGTACAAAACGCGGTATTGAATGTAAACAAAAACATCAACCTTAATTTTGTAAGGCAGATGCAGGCTACCCTTGCTTTTGAAAAGAACAGCGATGGTAAATACCACTTAAGCCAAAGCGACCTGAAGATCGATTTCGGGTTGAATAAAAACAAAGGTGGTGGTGTATACGGCGAGCGTTTGGTATCCATCAACAACTTTGTGGTGAACTCGCCGCGTACCGATGATACTTATAAAGGCCCGGCACAGGTTGTTGCCGCCAATGCCGATGAAAAAGACGATAAATACTGGCTGATGACCCGCCCGGATACGCTTGACCCCGCTGCCGCAAGTATTTATAAAAATATAGATAGCCTGCAAACCATCCCATCGTTTAAAAAAACAATGGATATTGCTACGCTGGTACTTGCGGGTTACAAAAACTATGGCAAGTTTGAAGTTGGCCCTGCCAATACCTTCTATAGCTTTAACCCTGTCGAAGGTTTCCGCCTGCGCTTGGGTGGCCGGAGTACCCCACAATTAAGCAAACGTTATTATTTTGAAACCTATGGCGCTTATGGTACTAAGGATAAAGAGTGGAAATACTTTTTGAGCAGTACTTACTCGCTCAACAATAAATCTATCTACTCGTTTCCGCAGAATTATATCCGCGCGAGCTTTCAGCACGATACCAAGGTGCCGGGCCAGGAACTGCAGTTTGTACAGGAAAGCAACTTCTTGCTTTCGTTTAAACGTGGGGCCAACGATATGTGGTTGTACAACGACATTTTTAGGTTAGATTATGTACACGAGTTTAGCAACCACTAATCGTACTCTTTAGGCTTCAAAAAATGGAACCAGAACGCGGCCGGTGCATTGCGGTTTCAAAACCTGTTGCCAAACGGTAATTTGAATGATGTGGGTACTATCCACACATCAGAAGTATCGGGGTCTGTACGGTGGGCACCGCACGAAAAATTTTACCAGGGTAAACTTTACCGCACCCCAATACCTGATAAGTACCCAATATTTACCCTCAGCTATGCACAGGGTATTAAAGGCCTGGCAGGCGGCGATTATAATTACCAAAACATAACCGGTAATATCAGCAAACGTTTTTACCTGTCGCAATTAGGCTTTACCGATGTTAGCACCGAAGGTGGTTATTTATTTGGCCAGGTGCCGTTCCCGTTGTTGGATATCCACCACGCCAACCAAACTTATGCGTTCCAGTTATACTCGTATAACCTTATGAACTTCCAGGAGTTTGTGAGCGACCACTACGCCAGTATCGCTATCGACCATAACTTTAACGGCTTCCTGTTTAACCGTGTGCCTTTGTTAAAGAAACTGAAGCTGCGCGAGATCATCGATTTTAAAGCCCTTTGGGGTGGCGTACGCAGCGAGAACGACCCAATGAACCATGCCAACCTGTTGCGTTTCCCTGCGGGGGCTAATGGCGGTACTTATGCATTAGGATCGACCCCTTATATTGAAGGAAGCGTTGCGGTAGGTAATATATTTAAGATACTGCGTATCGACCTTGTAAAACGCTTTACTTATTTAGATAACCCCGGCGCACCCGAATATGGTGTACGCGCTTTTGTTAAGTTCGATTTTTAATGTATATTCGTTAAACCAGTTACCCTTTTTACTGTTAATATTATTGAGATGGCAGATAGTTGCAATACAATTGAGGATTCTAAACGGATCACCTGTAAACTGGTGTACCTGCTTAAACGGTCGATAGACGACTGGAGCATGAAAAAGCTCTGCCGCATGAATAACCCCGATTTTAACAGCGCCCATATCCCATTTTTTATGAGCATTGGCACTACCGGGATAACTAACAATGCACTGGCTGCTAAAATGAGCGTGAGCAAGCAGGCCGCCAGTAAAATTGTAAAGGAGCTGGAAGCCACCAATATGGTGCGCAGCGAGAAAAGCCCCGATGATGCACGGGCATCTATGCTGTACTTAACACCCGACGGAGAGAAATTTTACCAGCACTTAAAGAATCAGGTAGAGAATTTAGAAAACGAATACAAAAAGGTAGTAGGCGTAAAAAACTACGAAGCCGCTATAGATGTAATGCTTAAACTGGTAAAATTCCACGAGGATTATAACTGCGCCGGCGAGCCGGTAGTTTAAATTGAATTCAGGGAGTGAATATATAGTTTCGCAAAGGCCACGGGGATAATCCTTGTGGCCTTTGATTTTATAGGAAGTTATGCATGTAGGTTATTTTAACCACATGACAGGCTCTGTGAACCTCTGTGTTTTTCCCTCTGCGAACTCTGCGGTTAAATAAACATTATGGTTATTATTGTAGCGCCATGGATTACGCACCCATTTTAAATAATATAGCCAAATACGTTACCCTTGAGGAAGAAGAGTCGCTATATTTCACCTCTTTCCTCCATTACAAAAAAGTAAAACGCAAACAGTATTTGCTGGAGCAAGGCGACATTAACACCAAAATATCGTTCGTAACCAGCGGCTGCCTGCGTAGCTATGCGGTAGATAAAAATGGAGGCGAGCATGTACTGCAGTTTGCACCTCCCGGCTGGTGGATAGTAGATATGCGAAGCCTGCTTTATCGCGAACCTGCCCGGCTAAATATAGATGCTATTGAAGAAACAGAACTATTCTACATCCTGAAACCGGATATGGACGCCCTGCAATTGAAGTACCCCAAATTTGAACGCTTTGGCCGTATGCTGGCAGAAAACGCCATGGCCACTTATCAGCACCGGCAAATAGATAATCTGATCTTAAGCGCTATGGAGCGTTATGCCAATTTCTGTACGCTTTACCCATCGCTTATCCTTTCGCTGCCGCAAAAGCAGGTAGCATCCTACATTGGCGTTACCCCGGAGTTTTTAAGCAAGATGCTGAATACGGTGGTAGTGAAGTAGATGTGCACATCCGCGATGCCATGGCTGGTTATGCTATCGGCGCGTTTGGTTCGTTCGATTTTTGATATTTCATTTCCTCGGGGTCTATCTCTTTAAGCAATTCCTCGTAGGTATAGCATTTTTTTGAAGGCAGGCTGCTATCGTACAATATCTTCACCCGGATGGCTTTTAAACCCGATATCCCTTGCAAATCCTCTACTTCCAGCATCTCCACTACTTCCTCCAGCATACCCTTCATTTGTAAAAAGCGGATATAAGTTAAATATTCCAGCTCTTCGCCATGGTTGGTGTACACTATGGTAAGCTTGCCAATATCGGTAATGCGTTTAGTTGTGCCTTTTATGCAGGCTTTATCAATCCGTTTTTTTACGATCTCGAACCTGGCGTTATACGTGCCATCCACATCAAAACGCTTCTCATCCATCCGGAAGCGGATAGAAAGGGGCAGGCTGAATGCCAATATAAGCGAGGTTACCTCAAGCGGGTAGGGCAAAACTTCGCGGTTAAAACGGTGCTCCAGTTCCATTTCGCATAAAACCTGTATCTGCCATAAACGCAAGTTGTAAACGTGTTTTATATCAAATGGCGTTAACGGCGCTATTTGTTCGCCTATATACAGGTTATGTTCAACGCCATCTGTTTTAAAGCGTTCGTAATAATGCGGGTAAGCCTTTTGTGCCTCAACTTGCCAGCGGTCCAACATCGCGGCCATCCGCTCGTTAATAATGGCAACTGTGGTTTCGTATTTGCGGCGCTGCAAATGAAAATCGCCCATCTTATCGGCATCTTCAAAATACTTTTCAATGGAAGGGCAGTCTGCAATTTCCAATACCAGGGCTTCTTTCAAAATAGGGTGTACCTGTTGCTCCAGGTAATGTTGTACCTGTTGCTCGGTATCAGCCTTAAGGGCATTATTCAGGTCGATGTCAAAATACCGCAGC
>CBFGNE010000195.1:0-6694 GCA_965649995.1 uncultured Mucilaginibacter sp. | reverse complement strand
TCTATTTATAGGAACTTACCTATAAAATCCCTATAAATGGTAGTAATTTTTCATTTTTCATAAAAATATTGCAGAAATTATATAAATTCAGCCGTTTATTGTAAAATGTGCTGATAATATATGAAACGTTACTTTCCTTTCTTCATCATTCTCGTAATTTTAGGGCTCACTTTCGCATTTCCGTCTGTAGAATACGACAAAACTATAAAATCTAATTTCAACACCGGCGATATCGCCTGGATGCTGATGTCAACCGCCCTTGTTTTGATCATGACGCCGGGGCTTGCCTTCTTTTACGGCGGTATGGTGAACAAAAAGAACGTGATATCCACCATGTTGCAAAGCATTGTGTGTATGGTTATCATCACGGTAATGTGGGGTATTTTTGGTTTCAGTTTGGCCTTTGGCGATAGCATTGGCGGTGTTATAGGCAACCCTTCCACATACTTTATGATGAAGGGCATGCTGGGCGATTCGAGCTGGAAGTTAGCGCCATCCATCCCTTTACTGCTATTTGCCATGTACCAGTTAAAGTTTGCCATTATTACCCCGGCACTTATCACAGGCGCTTTTGCAGAGCGCATCCGCTTTAACTCGTACATCATCTTTTTGGTGTTGTTTTCCATATTTATATTCTCGCCGCTGGCACACGCCACCTGGCACCCGGATGGCATATTGTTTAAACTTGGCGTCCTCGATTTTGCGGGTGGTACCGTAGTGCACATGAGCGCAGGATGGGCGGCTTTAGCTTCGGCACTATACCTTAAAAGCCGTAACGAGGCCAATCATTCCCCGGCGCGTATCACTTATGTAATGATAGGCACAGGTTTGCTTTGGTTTGGCTGGTTTGGTTTTAACGCAGGTTCGGCATTTGGGGCCAATCATTTGGCAGTAACTGCTTTGGCTACCAGTACCACCGCGTCTGCCGCAGCAGGCGTTACCTGGATATTTTTTGATATGCTGCGCGGGCGCAAGCCATCGGCCATGGGTACCTGTATTGGCGCGGTAGTGGGTTTAGTTGCCATAACCCCAGCGGCCGGCTTTGTGAGCGTGCCACATTCCCTGGCCATCGGTATCATATCGGCAGTGGTAAGTAATTTGGTAGTAGAGTGGCGCACCCGTACTACTATAGACGATACACTGGACGTATTCCCTTGCCACGGCGTAGGCGGTATGGTGGGGATGTTATTAACAGGTGTATTTGCCAACCAAAACGTAAACGCAGGCAATGCCACCGGCAACGGGCTGTTTTTTGGCGAAACGCATTTGTTTTTGGTGCAGTTACTGGCGCTGGTAGCTACGTCGCTGTTTTCTTTCTTCGGCTCGGTACTATTGCTTAAAATAACTGATATGATATCGCCGTTGCGTGTATCTAAAGAAGAGGAAGAAGTTGGGCTGGATATTAGCCAGCACGGAGAGAAATTGTAAAACTTAAATATCGAATAATGAATTTCGAATTTCAAACGCCGAAGGAAAACCTTTGGCGTTTGATGTTTTAGAGCGGCTTTAAGTTTTTTAATTAGTAACTTCTGTTAAATAAGTTAACGGTCATCATGAAGGAGTTTCTGTTCAAGAAAAAAATCGGAAAGAAAGGATTGTATTGTAAGATAACGTACGAGTTTGAAAAACTGGGACTTAAACAAGGAACGATTATCTTCGACTCTGATGATCCCTGGTACAATGAAATTATTTCGGGCTCTGGTTACTTCTTTGATAAGTACGTTTTATATTCCAATTCGGGATACAAATTGACAATAATTGACGTGCACGGGATGATAATAGATACAACACCTGCGGTGGTTTTTTATGCTGTTGTTATGTTGCTGTGTAAAGAAACCGGATATATTGTCATAGATTTCGGATTTGATGAGAATGGGGATTTAATTTTACCCGAGTAGTCCAAGCACCGAACGCCGGAGGGACTTTCTACTTCATTATTCGATATTCAGCATTCGATGTTCGATATTAATTTTGAAGAAACTATAACCCCATAGCCTTATATTTGGTGCATTAAGCCCCAAACACCTGCTATGAAAAATTTCCTGCCCTTTCTTTGCCTTTTTATCATTACCACTGCCAAAGCCCAGGATCTCCCTGCCGATAGCGGCACCTTCCTGCTGCATAAGTTTGAACAGCATATTGGTAAGGAAACTTATAAGGTTTATAACTACAAGGATTCAAAAAAGTACGTGGTAGTTTTTAAGTTTGTGGATAGGGGTAGCCCGGTGCCGTTGAAGGCAACCCTAAAAGTAAACCCCGTTGCCGATCCGCTGGAACTTGTCATCAAAGGCAGTACATCGCGGTTTTCCAGTGTAGATGATTCCATTAAGATAAAAGGCAACACGGCTGCCATCCGCGTAAACGACTCTACCTACACCCAAAAAGTTTTACCCAACACTTTTCCGGTTACCGGCTATTCGCCTGCCACCGTGCAAATGCTGCTGCTAAAATACTGGAACAACAACAAGCAACCTGCTACCATTAACACGCTTCCATTTGGTGCTTTGCAGATAAAAAAGACGGGTACCGACGTGCTTACCTTCAAGGGCAAGCCGTTGCCGCTTATCCGTTACACCGTTAGCGGCCTTATTTGGGGTGAGGAATTGCTTTGGACGGATAAAGCCGGCAAACTGATATGCATCCTCACTATTGATGCCGAAGGCGATAAAACCGAAATGATGAGCGAGCCGTATGAGGCGCTGCTGCCCGAATTGATTAAACGGGCCGCCGGCTACGGTATGGAGGCTTTTGCAAAGTCAACCGCTTTGCCGGCATCAGGCAACAAGGTAGTAGCTATTACCGGTGGCAATATTATAGATGTGGAGAAAGGTACTACCATACCCAACGGCGTGCTGTTACTGCAGAACGGGTTAATTACCAAAATAGGCAAAGCAGGCATGGCTATACCAAAAGGCGCGCAAATTATAGATGCCAAAGGCAAAAGCATATTGCCCGGGCTTTGGGATATGCACGCTCACTTTGAGCAAACCGAGTGGGGGCCGGCTTACCTGGCCGCAGGCGTAACCACCGTGCGCGATTGCGGTAACGAACTCGGCTTTATAGATGCCATCCAAAAGGCAATCGACAGCGGTAAAGGCATCGGCCCTAAAATAATTATGGCTGGCATTATAGATGGCAAAGGCCCCATGGCGCTGGGTATTATACAGGCAGATACCAAGGAGGAAGCCATCAAAGCCGTAGATACCTACAAAGCGCGTGGTTTCGGCCAGATAAAAATATACAGCTCCATGAAACCCGCCATAGTAAAGGCTGTTTGCGATGAAGCGCATAAGCTTGGGCTTACGGTAACCGGGCACATCCCCAACGGTATGACGCTGAAAGCAGGCGTAGATTCGGGCATGGATATGGTGAACCATGTGCAATACGTATACAGCATGATGAAACGCAATAAAGACCGCTCGGTAAATTTTGACGACTCCATAAGCAAAGCTGCTGTCAATTTTTTGGCCGGACGTAAGGTGGTAATAGACCCTACGGTTGGCGTTTACGAGATGGCGTACCGGAATGTAAAGGACGATATCACCAAAATGGAGCCTGCATTTTATACTTTGCCCTTGCCGCTGCAAACCCAATTTAAAAACACGGGCGAAGATTCGGCAACTGTTGCCAGGTTAACGCCCATGCTAAACAGTATGCGGCAGATTGTAAAGCGGCTTTATGATGCGGGCGTGCCCATTGTAGCCGGTACCGATATGGGCTTCCCCGGCTTTAGCGTAAGCCGCGAACTGGAAATATACGTTGGCGCAGGCTTAACCCCGGCACAGGCGCTAAAAACCGCCACCATAACCCCGGCGCAGGTAATGGGCCTGGCTAAGCAAACCGGCAGCATCGCCACAGGTAAAAACGCCGATTTGATTATTGTGGATGGCAACCCGCTAAGCAATATCAGCGCTGTGCGGAATGTAAAAGTGGTAATAAAGGCCGGCAAAGTTTACAGCCCAACGGTGCTGCATAAAATGGTTGGGTTTAGTAAATGATTTTTGATTGTTGGGATTACACCGATTGGTTTTGATTACAACGATTTTAATAGGATTTAGGCATTGGCAATGTGTTAGTATTTTCACAAACCGCTATATATCAGGAAGCAATATCAAAACCATATTTCTACTTTAGTTTTATGCCCGATTTTAACCAGATCATTTACGCCATTGAAGTGCATTCTGTTGAGGGGATAAACGCGTATTTTAACCAGGGTGGCAACCCCAATGAAACGCACAACGGCATCCCTCTTTTTACCAGCATGATAGAAATGTACAGCCGCGGCCCACGGTTTAAAGATTGCATAAGAGCTTTTATAAACGCCGGGCTGGAATTTGAGGACAAGGCTTTGCTTGCCGTTTTAGCGCACGATGCCGAAATGCTGGAACTGGCTTTAAAACAGCAGCCAGATGCAGCATTCAAAACCTATTCGCTTTTTAATAATACCTACACACCGCTAACAGGCGGCACCCTCATGCATTTTTGTGCCGAATACAACAGCCTGGCCTGCGCCAAATTGCTTTTACAATACGGGGCTGATATAAACGCAAAAGCAGCTACAGGCGAGTATGGCTTTGGCGGGCATACGCCTATTTTTCACACGGTTAACCAAAACGGCAATTCGTCTAAAGAGATGCTTGATTTCCTTCTTCAAAACCAAGCCGATACGCTGCTCACAGTAAAAGGCCTGATATGGGGTAAAGGCTACGAGTGGGAAACTTTTTTACCAGCGGTGAACCCGATTAGTTATGCTATGATGGGTTTGCTACCGCAGATGCACCGTAAAGAAAAAACGGTGGCAGAGGTAGTTGCCTTATTGATAAAGTATACGTTTGGTATTGAGTATACGCCCAAAAATGTGCCTAATGCTTATTTAATGCATTAAGGCAATGCTACTTAATGCCCCCGGCGAATCAACTAAAAAATCCTAAACTTTTTAATAAAAAAATATTCTGTGGTGGTTGAATTACCCTTATCTTCACGGCAGCTTAAACCATACGATGAAATTTATACTCCCTGCCGCTATCGCCTTATTTACAATCTGTTCCATATCTTCACAAGCACAAAAGCTTTCTAAAACCGACTCTTTAAACAATGTTTACGCCAATAAAAAAGCGCGCAGTGTTTATTTTGAAGCGCTTGGCCCCGGGTTAGCTTATTCTTTCAACTACGATACACGGTTTAAAAACCGCCAGGACGGCCTGGGTGGCCGCGCCGGTATCAGCTATTTTGCCAGTAGCGGAGATAAACTTTTCACCGTACCGGTAGTGATTAACTATTTATTAGGTAAAGAAGGCCACTATTTTGAAATAGGCGCAGGTGCCACGTTTTACCATGTCAATTCCGACGGTTTTACTGATTTATTTGGCTATGATAATTACGAATACACCCTTTACCCCGACGGTAGCTATCAGGCGCCACAACGCAATTCGGAAACGGGTGTGTATGGGTCGCTCAACTTTGGTTACCGCTATCAGCCGGTTAGCGGCGGCTTTAGCTTTCGGGGTGGTTTTAGCCCTGTATTTTCCTCGCACGATTTTATTCCCTACTGGCCTTATTTAAGCTTTGGGTATTCGTTTTAATTAGAAAAAGCGAGGTAATTACCCTTGCTTTTTCTAATTTAGCAAAGCTTTTATAAACCCTTGATGAAAATTAAACTTTTTGCTTTAGCTGCCTGCATGTTTGCCGGCATAAACACATTTGCACAAACCCGCGGGCACGAATTTGGCTTGCAATCTGATAACGATTCGTTTTTGGCGCAAGGGAGCGACAGGTATTACACCAACGGTATTTTTTTATTTTACCGCAAAGCGCTGGATGCAAGTAAGAACGAAAAGCTGGCCAATAAAATACTGGGGATTGAAGCGGGGCAGAAATTGTATAATCCGCAATCGGCGGCCATCCCATCCCTAAATTACCTCGATAGGCCATTTGCGGGCTATTTATACGTAGGCGCATCCCTAAATTTGCTTTATAAAAGCGAAAGCAATTTAAAGCTAACCGCAAAAGTTGGTGTTGTTGGCCCTGCATCCGGCGGGCGTGGCGCGCAGGAATTTATACATACAACATTTGGTTTTTACCCACCCGAAGGCTGGGAATACCAGATCAGGAATGATGTGGAGTTAAACCTCTCGGCAGAATACAACAAGCTGCTTGCTCGGGGTTCGTGGATAGACGTTTCGGCAGCTACCTACGCAAACCTGGGTACCGGCTTTGTTAGCGCCGGCGCTGGCCCGCTAATCCGTTTCGGCAACTTTAACCAGTTGTTCCAGTCGGCAAGCACGCAAAGCACGGCATCAAAAGGCAAAAACAGCCTGCTGCACCAGCATGAATTTTTCCTATACTACAAACCACAGGCAAACGTAATTGGCTACGATGCCACCATACAAGGCAGCATGTTTAAAGACCACCCCGAAGCAGGCACCATGGAAGTTACCAAAGATATCCGGCATTTTATTTTCAGTAACGAGGTGGGCGCAAATTATGTAAGCGGCCGGTTTGTTTACGGCTTAGCTGCCATATTCAACACAAAAGATGTAAAATACCAGGCAAAGGCGCACCAATGGGGTTCGGTAACATTATTGTACCGGTTTAATTAATATCGAAGTTCTTTTTGCGGCTCTCTTTTTTATCGGCTTGCGCTTTTTTATTGCCAAGCCGGGCAAGTTTAGCGGCTTTGCTTACTTTCAGTTTC
>CBFGNE010000194.1:0-6711 GCA_965649995.1 uncultured Mucilaginibacter sp. | reverse complement strand
CGATAATAAACTTTACACCGGGCAGGGCTTTTTGGGTGCGCTCTAATAAGGCTTTATAATCGGTAATGTAGGTATCAATGGTGCCTTTGTAGCCGCTGGTAAGGCTGTGCCAAAAATCATTTACACCGATGTGGATGCTTACCACATTTGGCTTAAGGGCCAGGCAGTCTGCCTCCCAGCGTTCGGCAAGCTGGTAAACTTTGTTGCCGCTTATGCCGCGGTTGTATATTTTAAAGTTCTTTTGCGGGTGTTTGTACAATAACTCGCCGGCAGCATAGGTGGTATAACCCGTGCCCAGCATATCGCTGGTATTGGGCTCGGTGGCTTTGTGGTTGCGGCCCCAGTCGGTAATGGAATCGCCCTGGAAAAGGATAACATCATTATCATTAAGCCCCACTTTTTTTGCGGAAGAAGTACCAACCGCGGCCGATACAATTTGCGGGATACTTAGGGTGGCAACGGTACCTATGGCGGCGCTTTTTAAAAAGCTGCGGCGCGAGTTCTGTATAAAGTTTTTCATTTTGCAGGTTCTTATCAAAATTGGACAGCAACTAAATTACAATTTTCCTGATGATGTTAAACCTTAAATATTAAAAACGGTAAATTCGCAGCATGTATCAACTGCTTAAACCCCTGCTCTTCAAGTTCGACCCGGAGAACGTGCATTATTTTGTTACGCGCAACTTAAAACGCTTTAATAAAATGCCGGGCGGTACCGCCATCAGCAAGGCGATTTGGGGCAGCGACGATAAAAGGTTGGAGCGTGAGGTTTTAGGGCTGAAGTTTAAAAACCCTGTTGGCTTAGCTGCCGGTTTTGATAAAAATGCCGAGCTGATAGCTGAAATGGGCGCTCTGGGGTTCGGCTTTGTAGAGGTTGGTACGGTTACGCCCCTGCCACAGCCTGGTAATGATAAACCACGGATGTTTCGCCTGCCGGCAGAGGAGGCGCTGATTAACCGTATGGGCTTTAATAATTTGGGAGTGGATGTAGCTGCTGAGCGCATTGCTGCTTACCGCAGAAGCCTGAAGCCCGGCGAAACTGCGCTGATCATTGGTGGTAACATCGGCAAAAATAAGGTTACGCCTAATGAAGATGCGGTAAACGATTATATCAAATGCTTCGACAGGTTGTTTGATGTGGTAGATTATTTTGTGGTGAATGTAAGCTCGCCCAACACCCCCGGCTTACGCGAATTGCAGGAGAAAGCGCCGCTGATGCATATCCTCAATACCCTACAGCAACGAAACAGCAAGAACGGCGTAAGCCGACCCATCCTCCTTAAAATAGCGCCGGATTTAACCGATTCGCAATTGGATGATATAGCCGTTATTGTAAAGCAAACCGGCATTGCGGGCATTATTGCCACCAATACCACCATCAGCCGCGAGGGGCTAACGTCTAAATTTAAGAATGAAACGGGTGGGTTGAGCGGTAGGCCGCTAACCGAGCGTTCTACCGAAGTGATCAGCTATTTACATAAAGTGTCAGGCGGTGCATTTCCCATAATTGGCGTGGGTGGTATCCATTCGGCGGAGGATGCGGTGGAGAAGATAAACGCAGGGGCGGTGTTGGTGCAATTGTACACGGGGTTTATTTATGAGGGGCCGGGGTTGATCGGTAGGATCAATAAGAAAATATTATCGTTGTAATTTCCCTATATTTATTCTACAATCCCTAAAAAACCTGATATGTTACGATTAAAATTATTACTGCCATTGCTCTTCATCGGCATGGCTTGTTTTGCCCAAAACAATAAACCGGTTTACGATGCTGCCCTTGCCAAAAAACTGGGTGCTGATGAATACGGCATGAAAAAATACGTTATGGCTTTCCTGAAGGAGGGGCCTACAAAAATAACCGATACAAAAGCCGCGCAGGACCTGCAAATGGCGCATTTGAAAAATATTATGAAATTGGCTGCCGAGGGCAAATTGGTAGTTGCCGGCCCTTTTATGGACGACCAACCCATTCGCGGCATATTCCTGTTTAATGTGGAAACTATTGAAGAAGCGCAGGCGCTCACCGCTACCGACCCGGCCATAAAAGCCGGAACTTTGGTAATGGAACTACACCCCTGGTATGGCTCTGCAGCTATTATGCAGGTGGTGCCTATTCATAATACCTTAGAGAAAAAAAGCATTGCCGACTAACGTGCAAGCCGATATTGACACGATTATAACCGCCCTTAAACAAAAGGCGGATTCGAAATACCTTGCCGGTATGGCACGCTTTGGGGTGGATAACCGGCATGCGCTCGGTGTTAAAATACCCGAGGTGCGCAAAATAGCCAAAGTATATAAAAACAACCACCAACTGGCGCAGGCGCTT
Organism: uncultured Mucilaginibacter sp.; assembly: GCA_965649995.1. Taxonomy (GTDB): domain Bacteria; phylum Bacteroidota; class Bacteroidia; order Sphingobacteriales; family Sphingobacteriaceae; genus Mucilaginibacter. The sequence continues at coordinate 4,382 of CBFGNE010000194.1, read as the reverse complement.
TGGGATACCCGCATCCACGAAGCGCGGATAATGGCATCGATGGTGGATGACCCTAAACAAGTAACTGCCAAACAATTTGATGATTGGACAGCGGACTTTTACTCCTGGGACCTATGCGACCAGGTTTGCGGCAACCTGTTCGACCGTACGCCCTTTGCTGTTGATAAAGCTATCGAATTCAGCTCCCGGGAAGAAGAGTTTGTAAAACGTGCGGGGTTTGTGCTAATGGCAGAATACGCTGTGCATGGCAAAAAAGCAGCTGACGATGTGTTTATGCAGTTTTTCCCAATTATTGAACGCGAGGCAAATGATGACCGTAACTTTGTGAAGAAAGCCGTTAACTGGGCGTTGCGGCAAATTGGAAAGCGAAACCGCGTATTGAAAACCGAAGCCATTGCAACAGCCAACCGCATCCTGAAACAGGAAAGTAAAGCAGCTAAATGGATCGCCTCTAACGCACTGGCCGAGCTATTAAACCATAACCATTAGCTGCTGTAAACCTTTTAATAGCAGGGGTGTTGTACCCTCATCATGAAAGCCAATACGCCCGTCAATAAGTTTCAAGTTATTCCTTTTGTAATCAGCCTGGCAATTACGCTGGGTATTGGCATTGTGGCATCATTATTTACACGGCCGCAGATAAAGGGGTGGTACCTTACGCTAAATAAACCGGCCTTTACACCGCCAAACTGGCTTTTCCCGGTGGCGTGGACAACCCTCTACATCCTTATTGCTACGGCCGCCTACCTGGTTTGGAGGCGGCGCGACGGTACTTCGGTTTATAAAACCACAACTGTTATTTATTCGGTTCAGCTATTTTTAAACTTCTCCTGGTCGATAGTGTTTTTTGGGATGCACCAGATTTTTGGCGGGTTGGTAGTCATTGTTGCTTTGCTGGTTTTTATCATCCTCAACATCGCCTGGTTTGCCCGGTTTAAGAAGCTGGCCGCCTGGCTGCTGGTGCCGTATCTGTTATGGGTAAGCTATGCCACGCTGCTCAACATCAGTATTTATATCCTAAACAAGTGACAGAAAAAACGCTATTTTTATTGCAGGCTTTAACCGCTTAAAAAAACCAATGAAAAAACTACTTTTTACCTGCTGCCTGTTTTTAATTGCATCGGGCGTTGCATTTGCCGATACCGTTAGCATTAAACATTTTGTTGTAAAAGAAAACCCTTTTGCAAAGGACGAAATAGCCATTGTAGCTGTAGACACCGCTAAAAATATTCAGGAAAACGTAAACGGCACCTTTAGCTTCACTATCAATGGTTTTGTAGAAGCCTTGAAATTTGAAAAGGGCACTGCTTTTTACCGCCATAAGCTGGAAAAATCGAGCTTCATATTTGCCCGCCACCAAAACGACGAGGGTACAACCTCGATGCTTTACTACGTTTACCGGCACGATAGTAAATTAACTCCCGTAAAGATCAGTTGGATATTGCTTATTGCTATCCCTTTAGGGCTGGTTTTGTTAGGCTACCTGTTTAAGCGCTTCATCATCATCGCGCTTATCATCTTTTGTATCTTCCTTTATTTTAACTACCACAACGGATTAAGCATCCCAACGTTCTTCCAAAGCGTTATAGACGGGTTGAAAGGGATATTCTCGCATTAGAAGTGTGAATATCGAATGATGAACGCCGAACTCCGAATAATGAAGTAAAAATCCAAAACTTCGTTATTCGAAATTCAGCATTCGGTGTTCGAAATTATTCCAGCTTTAAAACGGTAGCCCTATCCCAAAGTTCAGCTGCATAAAGTTATAGGTGTCGCCAACGTAATTGCCGTTTTTATCTGTCCCGGTGCTGTTGGCTTTGAGGTATGCCTTTTTAAAATCTCCGGATTTAAACAATTCGTTGGCATGGCGAAAGAGTACCCATTGGTCGGCACCGTTAAACTGCGGGTCCTTAAATTTAAAGGCGGCATCCAACCTAAAGATAAAAAAGCTAAGGTCGAACCGTAACCCCGTACCAATGCCAATAGCCGTAGACTGGAATAAGTTATTTAGCCTGAACTCTCCGTTAGGGTTGTCTGCAGTTTTATGCAGGCGCCAAACGTTGCCCATATCCATAAACAAAGCGCCCTTTAGTTTCGATCCAAAAAAGTTATCGACCAGTTTGTAGCGGTACTCCAGGTTGGCCACCATTTTTACCTCGCCAAACTGGTCGAGGTATTTTAAACGTGCGCGTGTTGTGGTATCGTTTACCCCGTAGCTGGCGCGGTTAAACTGGCCGGGGCCAAGTGTGCGTGGCAGCCAGGCGCGGATATCATTGGCGCCGCCCGTATAAAAGTTCTTCTCAAATATCAACTGGCTGCTGTTGCCATAGGGGATGCCGATACCCGGGCTAAAGCGGAAAACAAATTGCCGCTCTCCGCCAAAGCTTTTGTATAAGCGATAATCGGTTTCAACTTTTACATATTGCGAAAAAGCATTGCCAAAAAAGGTACGCTGGCCAAGTGTATCTCGTGGCGTATTAAAAGCCCTGCTTAGTAAATTAAGTGTTCCGCCGCCCAAATCCAAGCTACCGCGGAAATAATAGAAATTTTCGAAAGTGTTTAACTTGATGGAATTGTACTGGAAAGTGTACTGGCTGCCCGATGTAAAGGTGGTGCGGCCAATAAGGTAAACGTAAGAAAAACGGTTTTGCCTTAGCAACTCAGCCTTGGCGATAGGGTCGATTGTGCCGCTGGAGAACTCGATATTGATAGGCGTTATAGAGTGCTGCTTGGTGCGGGTATCGAAAAAATCGTAGGTGATGGAGTTGACCCAGCTGCGGCGCTGCACCAGCCCCTTTTGGTAAAACAACGAAAAGTTGGTAGAGAATGTGGTGTGAGGTACCCCAAACTTTGCAAGGTTAGGAAAATCGAACGGCGACACAATACGCGGATAGATTAGGCTTACCCCGGCTTTAAATTCCTGGTTTTGGATGCCTTTATTATCGCCGGCGTTGCGGCCACCATCAAACAAAATACTCCAGTTTAATTTTATCTGCAAGGCAGCGGCCTGCTTAAATATGTTACGGTTTGTAAAGGTGTTGCCCAGGTTATACCCATAACGCCCGCCATTGAACAGGAACTCGGCCTCCACCCGGTCGCTCATGCGTTTAAGCGGCACAATGTCGATTTTTGTATTCAGCCGGTTGGTACTGTCAGGCAGTTTCTCGTAAACAGGGCTCGGCACATTCCTAAAAACGTTTAGCTCCGATAGCCGGGTGGTGGTAAGGGTTTGCATGTCGATATCGAACAAGCGCCCTTTTTTCTGAAAAATATAATCGGTTACAGTTTTTGGCTTAAACCTGCCCGAGTAATCTACATAACGGAACTGCGAATCTACCTGTATGGTATCGGGGTTGCCCGGTTTGCGGCCGTTGCTTTGCGCTATGGTGATCAGCGTATTGTTGATGGTGTAGGTGGGGTGGCCCGGTTTATCAGTAGGGTTATCAATGGTCATCACCAAATCTACAATGCTTTGGTTGTAGCTGCTATCGGGCGAAAAATTGATGTACTGGCGGTAAAAGTCAAAATAGCCGTTCCGTTTCATCACCTGGAAAAACTGGTCGCGGTCGTAAGCCAGGCTATCGGTATCAAAACGGCTGCCGGGGTTTACATGCGAGTATTGAGCCTTTGTGCGGCGGTAAAGCGCTTTTACGTTAGGGTCGGCAATGCTATCCGTATAATTGCGTATGTGGAACATCGGGCCTTCGGCAGCAGTAAATATCAGCTCGGCCTTTTGTTTTTTTATAACGATAGAATCGGTCACTTTTGCTTTTAAGTAGCCTTTGTTTTGCAGGTATTTTTGCAATTGCAGACGCGAAAATTCCACCAAACTGCTATCCAGTATGGCCGGTGCCTCGCCAATATTGCGCTTGCCCTTTTTACTGAAGGCGTAGTAAAATTGCAGGTTTAACCAGTTATTGGGTTGTTGTTCTTTATCAACATAATTTAAGGCCGCTTCAGAAAACTCCTTATCAAAATTCTTTAAGGTAACCTTGCGCACAATGGCCTGGTTAGGCTTTATTCCGCGCGTAACACTGCAGCTGGAGATAATAACCACCAAAATACTTAATATTGCAATACGGTAATGGCCGGGTGTTAAATATGCTTTCAAAATCTCAGATCAGTTTACTAACGTCTTTACAACATAAAAAGTTTCGCCTGCAGAACGGTTTGTTTTTGGTTGAAGGCTATAAATCCATTATCGAATTTGCCAACTCCCCTTACAGCATCCAAACCGTTTACCATACACCTGGTATTGCGCCAAAATTGCTCAATTTATCCCGAAAAATAAACTTTCAGGAGATTTCCTTGGCCGAACTGCAAAAAATTAGCGCTTTAAAAACCCCGGCAGATGCAATTGCTGCCGTTAATATACCGCAATG
>CBFGNE010000193.1:0-6713 GCA_965649995.1 uncultured Mucilaginibacter sp. | reverse complement strand
GAGGTCTGCGTTGTCGATTTTGCCGAAAGGTTGGGTTGGCTGATTGGTTTGCGCTAAGGCACTAAACGAAAATAAGCAAGCAAGGACAAGGGTTAGGGCTTTAGGCATAATTTAATTTTAATAAGGCAGGTACTAATATAACCGACGTGGCGATATTTTTTCTATGGAGTGAAAATAATAAAAAATATTAAACCCTACGCCGTTCTACCTGTCATACTTTATATGGCCAGCGCTATCAAATACATAAGGCATTTATACGCCCGGGCAGGTTTTGGGCTTAGGTTTGAGGATTTTAACCGTGTGCAAGACTTAACTACGCAAGAGATTGTAAAGCAGTTGTTCCGCTCCTCGGCAACCTTCGAGCCTGCCAACATCATAGCAGGCAACATTAATTACAAAGATTTTTTGTTAGCGAACGAGGGTACCAAAAAGATGTTTTTACAGGAGCAGCGCCAGCAGGAAAAAGCGCTGAACATTGACTGGGTGAACAAAATGAGCACCACCGATGCCCAGCTGCGCGAGAAGATGACGCTTTTTTGGCATAACCACTTCGCCTGCCGTACGCAAAACGCGTGGTACGCCCAGCAATTAAATAATATACAGCGCAGCAATGCCCTGGGCAATTTTAAAACCATGCTGCTGGAGGTATCTAAATCGCCGGCCATGTTGCAGTTTTTAAATAACCAGCAAAACCAAAAAAACCACCCCAACGAAAACTTTGCGCGCGAATTGATGGAACTTTTCACCGTTGGCCGCGGCAACTATACCGAGCAGGATGTAAAAGAATCGGCACGGGCATTTACCGGCTGGGGCTTTAATAAAGAAGGCGCTTTTGTGGCACGCCCCCCTTTGCACGATAACGGCCAAAAAACTTTTTTAGGCAAAACGGGCAACTTTGGCGGCGAGGACATTATAAATACCCTTTTAGAGAAAAAGGAAACGGCACTGTTCATCTGCAAAAAACTTTTTAAATATTTTGTGAACGAAACGCCCGACGATTTACACATAAAAACCATGGCCGGCGTGTTTTACAACAACAATTACGAGATAAAACCCCTGCTGGAATTTTTATTTACTGCCCGTTGGTTTTATGAGGATAAAAATATAGGCAACCTGATAAAGGCACCGGTAGAATTTATTGTAGGGCTTAACCGGCAGTTTTACATCACCTACCAAAACCCCGATGTAATATTGCAGTTTGAGCGCGCCCTTGGGCAGGTATTATTTTATCCGCCCAACGTAGCGGGCTGGCCCGGCGGCAGAAACTGGATAGACAGCTCATCGCTGATGTACCGTATTAAAATACCATCTACCGTTTTAAATGGCGGGGTTATTGAATTTAGCGGCAAGGTTGACCCCGAAGACGAAGCTTTTATAGCCGCCACGCGCCGCCAAAAAGAGGCCGTAACAACAAAGGTACAGGCGCAGGCAGATTGGGCTAAGTTTTTGAACAGTATACCAAAACACGCCAACAAAATGTTTATTGCACAAACCTTGCTTAAACCTGCCCTAAGCGCCGGCATTACCGATATCATCAATAAAACTACCGATACCAAAGCGTTGGTGATAGAACTGGTATCCACACCGGAATATCAGCTTTGTTGAAGGATTTAGAGAAGGATAGAATTAGAGAATTATGGATTAAAAACACAGTAAAATCGATAATTCATTAAATCAATAATTATGAAAAGGCGAGATTTTTTAAGGAATTCGGCATTGGCATCGGGGGCTCTCCTGGTTCCCTCGTTTTTAAAACCATTGGAAGCAATGGCAATGAGCGACCTGTCGGGCTATAAAAACCTGGTGGTAATACAGCTATCGGGCGGTAACGACGGGCTGAATACCATTGTGCCGTTTGGTAACGACATATACTATCAAAAACGCAAAACCATTGCCATACAGCAGCCCGATATTATTAAGCTGAACGATATGCAGGGGCTAAACCCCAACTTAGCTGCCTTAAAAGAAATTTACGACCAGGGCTGGATGAGCGTTATCAATTCGGTAGGGTACCCCAATCCGGATAGGTCGCACTTCCGCTCGATGGATATATGGCAAACCGGCAGCGATGCCAACCAATTTTTAACCACCGGCTGGATAGGGCGCTACCTCGATTCGAACTGCAACACCTGCAAAGACCCTTACACTGCTATTGAAGTTGATGACACCTTATCGCTGGCCTTAAAAGGCGCTAAAATGAAGGGCATCGCCGTGGAAGATCCGGCCAAGTTATACCAATCTACCCGCCAGCCGTTTTTTAAACAACTGGTGCAGCAGCATGATAATGCTAACCTAAACGAGGATAACCTGGGCTACCTGTATAAAACGATGATTGAGACCTACTCCTCGGCAGATTATATCCAGCAAACATCAAAAACATACAATACTACCGCAGTATACCCGCAAACACCTTTTGCCAATCAGCTAAAGAGTGTTGCCAAATTCATTAATTCGGGCTTAAAAACAAGGGTGTATTATGTATCGCTCAGCGGCTTTGATACACATACCGCGCAGCAGAACCAACAGGGCCGCCAATTAAAAATTTATGCTGATGCTGTAGCCGCCTTTTTAAAGGACCTGAAACAAGCCAACAAGCTTGATGATACACTGGTGATGGCCTTCTCGGAATTTGGCCGCCGGGTAGAGCAAAATGCCAGCAACGGCACCGACCATGGCACCGCCAACAATGTAATGCTATTTGGAGGCAAGCTAAAAAAACAGGGCATTTACAACAATGCCCCAAACCTGGCACAACTGGATAACGGCGACCTGAAATACGAGATAGACTTTAGGGACATATACGCTACCCTGCTTGATAAATGGCTAAACGTAAATAATAGCCTGGTACTCAACAAAAATTTTGCGGGGCTGGATTTTGTGTAAACCGGCCTTTGGCGCCCGCCCCGGTTTGATTTAAGGCTGTAAATAGGGCCTTACCGATAAAAAATCTTATTGTTTGGGCATCCCCCGTTATAATTAACGCTAATATTGTATTTTACGTTAAATTTAGCGCCGAAACAGCCCCTTAGTTAATGGAGGATATTTACAAAATTATTCTGGAAGAGACGCTTGCAGGCTATTGGGACTATCGCCCGAGAGAAAACTCCGTGAAACTAAGCAAGTCGTTTAAAGCTATGTTTGGGTACGAAGAGCATGAATTGCCAAACACCACCGCTACCTGGGCAACATTGATAGTGGAGGAAGACAAGCCTTTGATGGACCGTTGCGTTGAAGAACACTATAAAAGCCACGGCGCTAAACCTTATAACGTTGAGGTACGCTACACGCATAAAAACGGATCGATAGTATGGGTAAACAGCACCGGCAGGGTAATAGAATGGGATGGCGACGAACCCATACGTATGGTTGGCTGCCATTTTGATATTACACAAAAAAAGAAAGCAGAGCAAAACCTCGGGATAAGCGAGGAAACCTTCCGGAATGCGTTTGAGCATTCCTCTATCGGCATGGTGCTGGTATCGCTCGAGGGGAAATTCATGAAGGTGAACAAAAGCATTTGTGATATGCTTGGTTACACACGCGAAGAATTGATGAGTAAAACCTTCCAGGAGATAACCCACCCGGATGATCTGCAGGCCGACCTGGCACTGCTGCAAAAAACATTAAATAAAGAAATACAAAACTACCAGCTGGAAAAACGGTACTTCACCAAACCAGGAAACATTATTTGGGTAGTGCTTAATGTATCCATAGTGCTGGGGCAGGGTGGCGAGCCTTTATATTTTGTATCGCAAATAAAGGATATTACGGAGCAAAAAAAAGCCGAAGAAGCCTTACGCCAAAGCGAACGCAGATGGGTATTTGCATCAGAGGGCACTGGTGGGGGACTTTGGGACTGGGATATCAAAAATAGCACCATCTACCATTCGCAACAATGCATGCGCATGATAGGGATGGAAAATGACGATTTTGGGAATAAGCTTGGCGACTGGACAAGCCGTGTACACCCCGCCGACAAGGCAAAGTACATTGCCGATTTACAAGCCCACCTGCGCGGCGAAACCGATATGTACACCAACCAGCATCGGGTTTTGTGTAAGGACAATACCTATAAATGGATACTTGACCGCGGCAGGGTTATGGAATACGATAACCAAAACAAGCCGCTCCGTGTAATAGGCACCCATACCGATATTACCGACCAAAAAAACAAGGAAGAGCAGTTGCGCAGTACCTTAGATATGGTGAGCGGGCAAAACAACCGGCTGCTGAACTTCGCCTACATCGTATCGCACAATTTGCGTACGCACTCCAGCAATTTTAAAATGATAATGGATGTACTGGAGGACCCTACCACCGAGGAAGAAGAAAAGCAGGAACTGGCAGGCCACCTGGTAAAGGTATCAGAACAATTAAACGAAACCATTGCCAATTTAAACGAGGTGGTTTCCATACAAACCAATATTGATATCCAAACGCGGGAACTTAACCTCCGCACCTATGTTGAAAAAGCGATCGAACTACTGAGTAACGACATTGCTATGTGGAAAGTGGAGGTAGACAACCGTATCCCGCATGATTGTATACTAACCTACAGCCCCGCGTACCTGGAGAGCATCATACTTAACCTGATAAGCAATGGCATAAAATACCGTTCGCTAACGGCCGCACCTAAAATTATTATCGATTATTTTAAAGATGCTCATGGCACGTGTGGCTTTACCGTTGCCGACAATGGTATAGGAATCAACCTGGAAAAGCATGGCGAAGACTTGTTTGGCATGTACAAAACCTTCAATGGCAACCGAGATGCGCGTGGCATGGGCCTGTTTATCACCAAAAACCAGGTAGAGGCCTGCGGCGGTAAAATTGAGGTAGCAAGCCGCCTTGGAAAAGGAACCACTTTTACCGTACACCTTACCTGATTAGCCGATAAGCTTTCTTAATATATCATCAGCTGCTAACTTTTCCTGTTCGCCGCTTTGCATGTTTTTAAAAGTAAGCAGCCCGCTTTGCATTTCATCGCTGCCAACAAGGACCGTAAAAGGTATCTGCTTATTGTTAGCATACTCCATCTGCTTTTTCACTTTGGCGCCTGCGGGGTACAGCTCTGCACTAATATTACTATCGCGTAGCTTTTGCAATAATGGCAAGGCATAAAGTTCGCCCTGTGCATCGAAGCAAATAATTAGCACCTGCGTGCTTTGCTCGGCCGATGCCGGGAAGAGGTTTAATTCGTCGAGCACATCATAAATACGGTCGGCACCGAAGGAGATACCTGCCCCGGTTAAACCCTTTAAGCCGAACATACCGGTAAGGTCATCATACCTGCCGCCGCCGCCGATGCTGCCCATTGCCACCTCGTTGGTTTTTACTTCGAATATGGCACCGGTGTAATAATTTAAACCGCGGGCAAGGGTAATATCCAGTTCCAGCGTAGCCCTTTTTAGCGGGGTGTATTTTAAATAATTAAATACGGTTTCTAATTCATCGCAACCTTGCAAGCCAATCTCAGAAGTTTGCAATGCTTCGCGAAGCTTCTGCAATTTCTCTTCATTTGTTCCTTCCAGCAGGATAACCGGCTTTAATTTATCAATATCAGCATCGGTGAAGCCGCGCTCTAACAGTTCTTTTATAACGCCATCCAAGCCAATTTTATCCAGCTTATCAATGGCTACCGTAAGGTCAATTATACTATCGTATTTATTTATAACTTGCGCTATACCCGATAGTATTTTTCTATTATTAATTTTTATAGTGAAATCCTTTAACCCTAACAAGCTCAAAGCTTCATCATATATCATTACAAATTCAGCCTCGTTTAGTAAGGAAGCAGAGCCTACCACATCGGCATCGCACTGGTAAAACTCGCGGTAGCGGCCTTTCTGCGGCCTGTCGGCGCGCCACACCGGCTGCACCTGGAAACGCTTAAACGGAAAGGTAATTTCGTTTTGGTGTTGCACTACGTACCGGGCAAAGGGCACAGTGAGGTCGTAGCGAAGGGCTTTTTCGGAGATGGAGCCGGTTAGGAGGTTAGAGTTGCGTTCGGCCAACTGTTTCTCATCCGCCTTAGCTAAATAATCACCGCTATTCAGCACTTTAAATATCAGCTTATCCCCTTCATCGCCATACTTACCGGTAAGGGTGCTCAGGTTCTCCATGGTGGGCGTTTCTATCTGTAGGTAGCCATACTTGCGGAAAACGCTTTTAATGGTATCGAAGATAAAATTGCGCTTTGCCATTTCGGCGGGAGAAAAATCGCGGGTGCCTTTGGGTACGGATGGTTTGATGGATGCCATGGCGCAAATGTACAAAAAACAGCATTATGGCTAATGCCTATAACAACAAAGCCCTCCCGAATAACCGGGAGGGCCTGCCTCAAAACTATTACTGATCTTTCTTATTAAGCTTATTGTGCGCTACGTGCCTGGTTTTTCATTTGCTCGTTGGCTACAATTACTATCTCTACACGGCGGTTTTGTGCACGGCCATCTACAGTAGTATTAGCTGCAATCGGCTCGGTTTCGCCTTTACCCGATGTAGTTAAACGCGAGTTGGCAACATTGCCTGCCGCAATAAATGCTTTTACGGCTTCGGCACGGCGGATAGATAGGTCCATATTGTGTGCATCGCTACCGGTATCGTCGGTATGGCCTACAATCAAGATGTTGGTTTGCGGGTTGTTTACCAATGAGGTAGAAAGGTTTTGCAAATTTGTACGTGCCGCGGCTTTAAGGGCCGATTGGTCGGTA
>CBFGNE010000192.1:0-6726 GCA_965649995.1 uncultured Mucilaginibacter sp. | reverse complement strand
AAAAAACAAAAACCATCACATGAAAAATCAAGCTTCAAAAATATTCGTCCTATTGGCAGTGCTTTCGTTAAGCCTGCTATCATCCTCGTGCCGCAGGTTCCGCAAAGTACATGGCTCGGGCAAGGCTGCTACCGAAAAACGTACCGTTGTAGATTTTAGCAAGGTAGATGTATCCGGCGGTTTAAAAGTTACCCTTAAACAGGATAGCTCATCCACCGTAACCATTACTGCCGATGACAACCTGCTTAAATACATTAAAACCGAAGTGGATGGCGATAAGCTGCGTATTTACACTACCCGCAACCTGGATAGCCAAACGGAACTAATTATTGGCATAGGCCTTAAAAAATTGGAGGCACTGGAAGCATCGGGCGCTGTGGAGGTAAGCTCTATCGGGCGCATCACTACCGGCAACCTCGACCTTGGCCTATCGGGCTCTACCCATTTGGATATGGACATTAGCGCGGCAGACGTGCACACCGATGGCAGCGGCGCCACCGAATTGAAACTGAGGGGGCAGGCAGCATCGCACCATGTAAATCTGAGTGGCAGCGGTGATATTGATGCATTTGATTTTGTGGTTGGCAAATATAGTATAGAAACAAGTGGTGCCAGCCATTGCAAAATTAACGTATTGAAAGACCTTAGCGTACACAGCAGCGGCTCATCAGAAATTGAGTACAAAGGCAGCCCGTCAAACGTAAGCAGCGATAAATCGGGCGCGGCATCTATTACCAAGGTGGATTAACACCAAAAAACGGATACCGCTGTAACATTTTAAGGCTTAATACGACATGTTATTTTACAGATAACACTACTTAACCTTATATGAAAAAGTTTAAAAAATGGATGGCATACTTTGTCATCCTCATTGTTTTGATAGCTATATCAGCGGTATCCTACGTAAGCTTTGCGCTTCCTGATGTTGGCAAGCCCGAAGAAATAAAAGTTGTGGCTACCCCGCAACGGCTGGCACGCGGCAAATACCTGGCAAGCCATGTAGCAGTTTGTATAGATTGCCACAGCACCCGTAAATGGGGCGAATTTGCAGGCCCGATAGATACCAATGTGATTGGCGCAGGCGGCGAAAAATTTGATGCCGCAGTTAACTTCCCCGGGCTGGTTTATGTACCCAACATTACCCCATCGCACCTAAAAAGCTGGACGGACGGCGAACTTTTTCGCGCCATTACCGCCGGCGTTAAAAAAGATGGCTCCGCTATTTTCCCTATAATGCCTTACACCAGTTACGGTAAAATGGATAAGGAAGATGTGTACAGCATCATCGCCTACATTCGTACCCTAAAGCCGGTTGAAAACAGCTCGCCTGCACGCCAATTGAATTTCCCGCTTAATTTGCTGGTGAACACCATGCCGCAAAAAGCTGCTTTAGGTAAGTTGCCAGCCCAAAATGATACTTTAAAATACGGGCAGTATTTGGTGCAAGCCGCCGCCTGTGCAGATTGCCATACTAAGGCAGTGCAAGGCAAGCGGGTAGCGGGGATGGATTTTGCCGGCGGTAACGAATATGGCCTGCCGGGGGGAGGGGTGTTGCGCTCGGCTAATATTACGCCAGATATGCAAACAGGCATAGGCAGCTGGACCAAAGAACAGTTTGTGGCCCGTTTTATGCAGTACGCTAATGGCAGCGCAAAGCCGGTTGCAGTTAAACCCGGCGATTTCCAAACCATAATGCCCTGGTGGAAATACGGCGGCATGCAACAGCAGGACCTGGAGGCCATGTACGCTTATCTGCACACCCTTAAGCCCGTAAGCAACAAGGTTGTAAAATTCGAAAACAAACCCGCAGCCAAATAATTTCTCAAAATAAATTCATACTTTTGCGCCTCTAAAAAGCTGCCATGCGTTTTAATAATTCGCATGGCGGTTTATTTTGAATTAAAAAACTACCCGGTAAAAAGATGAATATATCACAGGAAAAAGTTGATAACCTTAACACGGTTGTAAAGATCAATTTAAACCCGGCTGATTATCAGCCACGCGTTGAAAAAGCAATTAAAGACCAAGCAAAAAAAGCAAAGATCCCTGGCTTCCGCCCGGGCATGGTTCCGCCGGCACACATTAAAAGGATGTACGGCAAAAGCATTTTGGTTGACGAGATCAACAACATGCTAAGCGATACTTTGAACAAATACCTCGAAGAAGAAAAACTGGAAGTACTTGGCCAGCCTTTGCCAAAACGCGAAGACGAGCGCAAAGAATACAACTGGGATTTTGCCGACGATTTTGAGTTTAACTACGAAATTGGCTTAGCGCCCGAGTTTGAGATCGACTTTACTTCTAAAGACCAGATAACCCAGTATATCATTAAAGCTGATGAAGAAACATTGGCCCAAAGGGTTAAAAGCATCCGCCGTGCTTATGGCAAAATGACAAATCCTGACGTATCGGCAGACGATGATGTTCTTTATTCCGAATTAGTACAATTATCTCCGGATGGTTCTGTTTTTGAGGATGGCATTAGCAACACGGCATCTGTACGTTTAGACCTGATAAAGGATGAAGCCATTAAAGCATCATTAATAGGCCTGAAAAAAGGTGACGAGTTAACGCTGGATATCCAAAAAGCTTATGGCAATGATGCAGCTAAAATTGCAGGCCTGCTTAAGATAGACGAGGAAACAGCAGCTGATTTAAAATCGAGCTTTAAACTAACGGTAAAAAATGTGAACCGTTTGGAAGAAGCCGATTTGAACCAGGAGTTCTTTGACAAATTATTTGGTGAAGGTAACGTAACTACCGAAGAAGGTTTTAAGGAAAAAATTACTGAAGAAGTAGAAGGAATGATGCAGCAGGACAGCGAACGCAAACTGCAGAACGATATTTACAACTACAGCCTTAACAAAACGCAATTTAACCTGCCCGATGAGTTTTTAAAACGCTGGTTGAAAGCAACCAACGAAAAAATATCAGCAGAGGAACTGGAAAGTGGTTACGCCGATTTTGCAAAAAACCTGAAATGGACGCTGATAGCAAACAAAATTGTGAAAGATGGCAACATTGATATTAAATACGAAGAAGTATTTAATTACGCAAAAATGAGTTTAGACCAGCAGTTCCGCGCGTACAGCCAGCAATCGCTTCCCGAGGAGCAATTGGCGCAGTACACCGTGCAGTATTTGCAAAACAAAGAGCAGGCAAACAAAATATTTGAGGAAGTAAAAGCCGTTAAGGTTTTTGATTACGTAAAAAGCGTAATTACCCTCGATAAAAAAGAGATCCTGTTTACAGATTTTAACAAACTGGAAGACTAAGCACTTCTGTTTAATAATATCCTTTACCAAAAGCATTTGCCAAAAGCAAGTGCTTTTGGCGTTTAAAAGTATTTACCACAAACAAAACCACCATGTCATCTCGATAGAGCAGAAGGGGGAAAAGAGGGCAGGGGCGAATGAGAGATCTTGTTAGCCCTGCAAATCGAACCTGCATGGAGGCTTTGCATCGCTAACAAGATTTCTCCCTCGTTCCTCGGTTCGAAATGACAACACGGTTGTTTTTAGGAGTAAACAATTTTTACTTTGCACAAACTTTATTTCACCAAATCTATTCAACTAAAAACTATATTAGCCCCATAACCCAAAAGCATTTATATTATAACAAACACATATCATGAGCAGTAATATCGATAAGAACGAATTCCGTAAATATGCTGTTAAGCACCACCGCTTAAACGGCCTCACTGTAGATAAATACCTTTCCACCTTCGATCGTAACAGCCAGCCAAGCGGCATTTACAACCCAACCGGCATGACGCCCTACATCATCGAAGAGCGCCAGATGAATGTGGCCCAGATGGACGTGTTCTCGCGTTTGATGATGGACCGCATCATTTTCCTTGGCGATGCTATTTACGACCAAAACGCAAACATTATACAGGCTCAATTGCTATTCCTGCAATCGGCAGATGCCAAGCGCGATATCCAGATCTATATCAACTCTCCGGGTGGCTCGGTTTATGCCGGTTTAGGTATATATGATACCATGCAGTTCATCAGTAACGATGTGGCTACCATTTGTACAGGCATGGCAGCATCAATGGGTGCCGTATTACTTTGCGCAGGTACAGCAGGCAAGCGTGCAGCATTACCACACTCACGGGTGATGATACACCAGCCATCAGGCGGTGCGCAGGGCCAGCAAAGCGATATCGAGATCACTTATCACGAGATCACTAAACTGAAAAAAGAACTATACCAGATCATCGCCGACCATAGCGGTGCTACCTACGAAAAAGTTTGGGAAGCATCAGACCGCGATTACTGGATGATTGCCGAAGAAGCAAAAGAATTTGGTATGGTTGATGAAGTTTTAAAAGGGAACAGTAACAAAACAAAATAATCAGTTGCCTGTAACTCTAAGGGTTGCACAATTGCAATTAAATTTTTAATTGATTATTTTTGATAAAACCAATTAGCAGATGAACAAGAACAGCAAGGAGATCAGGTGCTCGTTTTGCGGCGCCGGTAAACAGGACTCCCTGATGCTGATAGCAGGGCTCGACGCGCATATCTGCGATAAGTGCGTTAACCAGGCTAACGAGATACTGGCAGAAGAGCTAAAAGTACGTAAGGTGAAAGCTTCGCCATCGTCGCCTGCTATTTTAAAACCGGCAGAAATAAAATCGCACCTGGACCAATACATCATTGGGCAGGACGATGCAAAAAAAGTGCTGGCGGTTTCGGTATACAACCACTACAAACGCCTTAACCAGCGGGTAGAAAAGGACGAGGTAGAGATAGAAAAATCGAACATTATTATGGTGGGCGAAACCGGTACGGGTAAAACCTTACTGGCCAAAACCCTTGCCAAAATTTTGAACGTTCCTTTCTGTATTTGCGATGCTACGGTACTAACCGAGGCCGGCTACGTGGGCGAGGATGTGGAAAGCATACTTACCCGTTTGCTGCAAAGCGCAGATTATGATGTGAACACTGCCGAACGCGGTATAGTTTATATCGACGAGGTAGATAAAATTGCCCGCAAAAGCGATAATGCATCCATTACCCGCGATGTAAGCGGCGAGGGGGTACAACAAGCCTTATTGAAGATTTTGGAAGGAACAATGGTTAACGTACCGCCGCAGGGCGGCCGTAAACACCCCGACCAGAAGATGATCACCGTAAACACCAGTAACATCCTGTTTATTTGCGGCGGCGCGTTTGATGGTATCGACAGGAAGATCGCCAACAGGCTGCGTACCCAAACCGTGGGTTACAAAATGAAGCGCGATGACAGCGAGGTGGATATGAAAAACCTGTACAAGTACATCACCCCGCAGGATTTAAAATCGTTTGGGTTGATACCCGAGCTGATAGGCCGTTTGCCGGTACTTACCTACCTTAACCCATTGGATAGGGATGCCCTGCACAACATATTAACCGAGCCCAAGAACTCGTTATTGAAACAGTATAAAAAGCTGTTTGAATACGAGGGCGTAAAGCTGGAGTTTGATGTGGATGTTTTAGATTTTATTGTTGATAAGGCAATGGAGTTTAAATTAGGCGCCCGCGGGCTGCGATCTATTTGCGAGGCTATTATGATAGATGCCATGTTCGAGTTCCCGTCTAAAAAGGATGTGAAACGCTTAAACGTGAATTTAGATTACGCAAGAGAGAAGTTTGAAAAATCGGACCTTAAAAAATTAAAGGTAGCTTAACAATAAATTGGCTTAAAATAGCTATCTTTGTATTACAATACAACGCAGCCCTGGCGATACCCCGCCGGGGTTTGCTGTATAAAAAGGTTTTTGAACGCCCCCAAAGGAATTCGCCGATGGGTTAAAAATAAGGAGAACTCAAAATGAACGAACAATTAGATGTTAAAAAAGACGATGCGCCAAAAGATGCAAAAAAGGTAAAAGAAGTAACCTCGCCGGTAAAATCGGGCCTAAAAACAAAAGATGCTATTGTTGCCAACTGGCTGCCCCGCTACACCGGCCGCCCGCTTGATGCTTTTGGCAAATACATCATCCTCACCAACTTTTCTAAATACCTGCAGCTGTTTTCTGAATGGAACGAGAATGCGCCGATAATGGGTTTGGATAAACCGATGCAAAGCGTAACCGCCAACGGCATCACCATTATCAACTTTGGGATGGGCAGCTCGGTAGCGGCAACCGTAATGGACCTGCTTACCGCCATACACCCCGAGGCCGTGATATTCCTTGGTAAATGCGGCGGCTTAAAAAAGAAGAATAATGTAGGCGACCTTATACTGCCCATAGCGGCCATTCGCGGCGAAGGCACATCAAACGATTACCTGCCTGCCGAAGTGCCCGCATTGCCGGCCTTTGCTATGCAGAAAGCCATATCAACTACCATACGCGACTTTGGCCGCGATTACTGGACCGGAACCTGCTACACCACCAACCGCCGCGTTTGGGAGCACGATAAAGACTTTAAAAAATACCTGAAGGACCTGCGCGCCATGGCTATTGACATGGAAACGGCAACCATCTTCACCACGGGCTTCGCCAACAAAATACCAACCGGTGCGCTGTTGCTGGTATCCGATCAGCCGATGATACCCGAAGGCGTTAAAACCGCCGAAAGCGATTCGACTGTAACCGAGCAATTTGTAGAAACCCACCTGCGGGTAGGTATCGAATCGTTAAAACAACTTATTAATGGCGGGTTAACGGTGAAGCACCTTAAGTTTTAAAGGTTCACAAAGTTCATTAGTTCATTGATGCAAAGCTGATGACTA
>CBFGNE010000191.1:0-6739 GCA_965649995.1 uncultured Mucilaginibacter sp. | reverse complement strand
GCATTACTACCAACCGGTCGCTTGGTTTTAACTACCGTAACGAGTGGGGCAAAAAAATAAGCGCGTATGGCAGTTATAGCTTTGCGGATAGGGACAGGTTAAGCACTACCACATCCCAAACTCAAAACAGATTTTCATCCGGCGATATATTAAGTATAGATAACACAACCGGGAAAACGCACAATTTAAATCACCGTTTTGATTTTAATATCGAATACCGGATAGATACGCTGAATTACCTGAAGATAAATCCAAGTTTCAGTTACAACTCATCTAACGATAACACTACCGACCTATTTAGCAACACCAGGAACGATACCACCATAAACGGCAACGAACTGGCCTTAACCAACTCCACAGCGCCAAGCGGCGGCGTTAGCGTATTATATAACCATAAATTCCGTAAAAAGGGTCGCAACTTTAGCATCAACACCGGCATCAACTATAGCAAAAACACACAGGGGCTTAACGACCAATACAGTACCGAACAGGCGGGTATAACAACGCCTCTGTTCCAACAGATCAATACCGATAACAGTTCAAACCGGTACAACATCGCCTTATCTTACACAGAGCCCCTGGGCAAGAGCAATTTTTTGGAACTGAATTACAGCCACAACTACACCAATACCGATAACAACCGCTACAACTACCGTATTGACCCTGTAACCGGAGCGGAAACTTACGTAGACTCGCTGAGCACCGTATATAATTACCAGTTTATCACCAACCGCGTTGGCTTAAATTTACGCGGTGTAAAAACCAAGTATAACTATACGCTGGGGCTGGCGGTGCAACCCACCTCGCTCAACGGCGAATCGCATAATTTCAGCACCTCAACTCAAACTTTTAACTATATACCAACAGCGCGGTTTATTTACAACTTTCAGCGCAATCACTCGCTTTCTTTTAATTACACCGGCAGCAACAACCAGCCAAGCTTTACCCAACTACAGCTGCAGCCCGATTTTAGCAACCCGCAAAACCGGGTTTATGGCAACCCGGAGCTGAAGCCCGAGTTCAGCAATAATTTTAGCCTGCGTTACAACCAGTTTGATATTACCACCGGTAATTCACTGTTCACCAATTTATCGTTCAATGCCACCCAGGATAAAATTGTTACCAACAGCACGCCCATAATTGTTGCCACAACATCTACCAGCAAAAACAATACGGTGCAGGAAACCCGGTATTTAAACACCGATGGTTTTTACTCGGCAAGCGGTAACTATGCCTACTCCAAACCCTTCGCCAACCGCAAATACACCGTTACGCTAAATGGCGGTGCCAATTTTAACAATAACATCAGCTATCAGGAAGGCGAACGCAATATTGGCAAAAACTGGGTGTTTAACCAGGGTGCCAAAATCCGTATAGACATCGACAGCCTGATGGACACCGAATTAAGCGGAAATTACAGCATCAATACAACACGCTACAGTAATTCGGATGCTATTAATACCGATGCCAAAACCTGGACGCTGGGGCTGGATGGCCGCAGCTACTTTTTTAAGGACTGGATATTGGGCTACAACCTTACCCAAACTTTTAACAAAGGCTTTAGCAGCACCGTTAAGGCCAACCCTACCCTGCTTACTACCTACGTTGAATACCAGTTTTTAAAAGGCAATATTGGCGCATTGCGTTTCCAGGCCTTCGATTTATTTAATCAAAACACGGGGGTGTCCCGATCGGTAGTTGGCAACCAGATCATCGATACCCGCACCAACCGCCTTGGCCGCTATTTCATGTTAACGTTTTCGTTGCGGTTACAAAAATTTGCGGGCAGGCAAAGTGGCCGCCAGGGCGGTGGTGGTGGCAGGCGTGGTGGCGGCGGCGGTTTTGGAGGCGGCGGCGGACGGCGGGATTAAAAGAGCCCCACCTAAACGGCGAAGCCCTCATGAAATAATCCTCCCCGGGAGGGAGGACTTTAAAACAAGGCGGTCGAAGCTAAAGCCTCCACTTCCTGGGGAGATTATTCACTGTTGATTGTTTTCATTGGTGTTCATGAAGGCTGCGCCGTTTAGAGGGGACTATTGTGCATAGCCTCGGTGCATCTTGTAGCAATGGATTTCAATCCGTTGCATAGCAGTCGTAAAATACAAACCCGTTTTTTACTATTTTTAGCCCATGTTAAACCATGAGCATATATTCCCGTCGAAGAGGGGATTTGTTATTTATATCCCCCTTGTTATTTTAATTATTGTTGAGGCCGGCTACCTTGCAAGCGGCAGGTACATTGGCGCTTTTTTGCTGTTGGCGGTGATGTCGGCAATGTTTTTCCCGGTGTTTTTCAATACTTATTATGCCATTACTACCGATGGGGTATTGAGGGTAAAATGCGGCATGTTTTTTAACAGCAAAGTGGTTATAGGCAGTATTACCAAAATAGAAGATACCCGAAGCATATTAAGCGCGCCCGCATTGTCGATGGATAGGATGGAGATATTTTATAATAAATCCGATTCGATAGTCATCTCCCCTGCTGATAAAGCCGGGTTTGTGGCGGAGTTACAAAAGATAAACCCGGGCATCCGGTACCAATAATAAATTACAACCTGGACCAGGGACAATGAGCATGTTGAAGAGCATCACCTTTGTTATAGCAGCATTATTTTTTGCAGGCACCTGCGCGGCGCAGGAGACAGTGCGCAAACGAAACTGGCTTACCGATTCGGTACAGGAGGTGTACACGGTGCTAAAAAACAATAAAAATGTTAAGCACGGGCCGTACCAGGCACTCTTCTTAAAAAAAACACCCGTAGCATCGGGCAATTACACCAACAATATTAAAACCGGCACCTGGAATTTTTACGACGAAAAGGGCAAGCTACAGCAAACTTATAATTACACCGCCAATACTTATGAGTTTAGCGCACCCGCAGATACTGCTACCTACCTGCATTACGCCCCCGATAAAAAGTTAAGCCCTGCCGATAAGGCAACGATGCCTGTAAAATTGGGTGGCACTTATTATGGTTATATCCCCTATTTACGGTTATTTGCTGTACCGCAAAACATGTACAACATGGTGCAGGCAAATAAAAACTATATTGAAGTACTTGTAGAATTGCTGGTAAGCCCCGGAGGCAGGCTGGCCGATTTTAAAATACAGCTGAGCATGGAAGGGCGCATTATAAAATCCTTTAACATGAACCGTAATTTGCCCGACCCTGCCGATACGGTGTTTAGCCCTGCCACGGTAAACGGTGAAGCTGTGACCTGCAGGATATTCGTAAAAGCGTATATAACTGATGATAACCACCTGGACTATGAATAAAACGAATATTAAATTTTATTTGACCGAAAAAAGCAGCCTTAATTTTTATTAAGAGAATACTTTTATGCTAAAGAACTACATACTTATACTTACTGCGGTATTGATAGGGCATACCGCTACCGCGCAGGAGATCAAAGAAAAAAAGAGCCACTTAACCGACTCGGTGGAGGAGGTTTATCATGTACTGAAAGCAAACAAAAACATTAAACAGGGGCTATACCAGGCGGTTTTTGAGGAGATGATCCCCGTAGCATCGGGCGCTTTTGACAATGATTTGAAGGTTGGTACCTGGCGCTTTTTTGATAAGCGCGGAAAACTACTGCAGGTGTACGATTACGATAAAAAGAAACTTGCTTATGAGGCACCGGAGACACAAAGCTCGGGCTTACGTTATTTTGCTGATATTGATATAGATAGCACGGACGTAGTAACCAAACCCATTAAAGTTGGTGGCAGGTATTATGGGTATATCCCATACCTGCAACTGTTTAGGCTACCGGTTGATATTTGGGATCTTGACCGGAAGCTATACACAGCTGCGGTAGAACTGCTGATAAGCCCGCTGGGCAGGTTGGCTTACTACAAGGTACATATTGCCGGCCCTTATAATTACGAGCGGGTAATTAACATGAACATAAACCTGCCAAACGAAGAAGATAAAAGCTTTATCCCCGCAAAAAAGAACGGCGAGCCCGTTGCCTGCCGCATTGTGATAGCCGCCCGCATCACCGCGCGCGGGCATTTAGATTTTGCAGTGCAATAAAAAGGGCGCGCTGTAAATAAATACGGCGCGCCTTTTTTATGCTTTAAGCTTTCTGTTTAGTGATGGTGATGCCCATCGGGGCCGTGTGCGTGGCCATGAGAAAGCTCCTCGGGCGTAGCCGGGCGAACGTTTAGTATCTCCCCTTTAAAGTGCAGCTCCTGGCCAGCCATTGGGTGGTTAAGGTCTACAATTACCGAATCTTCGGTAACCGATACTACCTGCCCCTGGAAACGGTTGCCGTTGTTATCCTGTAATGGCAATACCTCGCCAATTTGCGGTATCTCGGTACCCGCAAACATATCTTTTGGCAAATTAGCTACTGCTTCTTCGTCAAACTCGCCGTATCCTTCTGCTGCGGCTATACGAAAATCATAAGTATCACCGGTTGATAGGGTGCTTAAATTCTCTTCAAATTTTGGTATCATTTGGCCTGCGCCAAACAAAAAAGTTAGTGGCTGCTCTTGTGTTGCGCTTTCTGCCAACCCTTCGCTGCCGTCTTCCTGTTTAACATACAAATCGTATGTTAATGATACTACGTGTTGTGGTTCAATTTTCATTATTATGATTATTCGTTAACGATTTGAATTAACGGAAATTCACTGCCCTGTTTTGTTTATGGCAATGGTTTCGCTTACTGTTTATTATATAATAGAATCTTTATTTATTTGTTTTAACGCATCGGCCACATTATCCACAGGCAGGCTGCATGTTTTATCCCTGCAGATGTAAATGCGGGTATTCCCGTCATACTTATCCTGCAACAAAGGTAATGTTCCTTTTTTACCGCCCAATATTATTTTATTGGGGATGTAATTTTGTTCCAGTTGTTTACGCAGGCTTTGGTACTCATCGCCCGTAATGGCAACCTCATAAGTACCAAACACCTCATCCAGCAAAAGCGCTGTCCAGTTGCCATAGGCGGTGCTGTATTTGGTTAAATGAGGAACAATATTGCGCAGCATTTGGGCAGCTATTTCGTGGTATTCTTCGTGGTCAAAAAATAGCCCCAGTTTTTTAAGGTTACGCGCCATTACCGAATTAGACGCAGGTATCACCCCATCCATGATCTCCGATTTACGGGCAATGAGGTGCTGGTCGTCATCTGCCGTATAATAAAACATCCCAAGGTGCTTATCGTAGTAATGCAGGATGGCGTAATCGGCGATGCCTTTTGCATGGGTAAGCCATTCCTCGTTAAACGTAACTTCATACAGCGCAATAAAAGCATCCACCATGTTGGCGTAATCATCTAAAAAGGTGGCAATAGGTTCATGGTCGCCGTTGGGGAGTACTACAGGCTCTTTAAATATGCGCAGCAATTTATCGCCCGAAAGCAAGTTGCCGGTAATGAAATCCGCATTTTTTAAAGCCAATTCCAAATAGGCCGGCTCATCAAAGGCGCGGTAAGCATCGCAAAGCCCTTTCAACATCAGCCCATTCCAGGAGGCCAGGATCTTATTATCCAGCCCCGGGCGGATGCGCGTACTGCGGGCCTCAAAAACCTTTTGGCGCGAGGCGTTGATACGGTTGAGCATATCCTCCACCTGCAAACCCAAAATCGCAGCCAGCTCTTCATCCCCTTCCCTACGGAAGAAAACGTTGGACTGCTCTTCCTCCCAATTGCCGGCATCGGTAACGTGGTAGTAAATGCAGAACAGCTGCGCTTCCTCTCCCAATATCTCCTCCAGTTCCGCCTTTGTAAAAATATAAAACTTGCCCTCCTTGCCTTCGCTGTCGGCATCCAATGCTGAGTAAAAGCCATACTCGGGCGAGGTTAATTCGCGCTTTACAAAGCTTATAATTTCATCCGCAATGGTTTTATAAAGCGGATCCGGGTTCCAGGTATAGGCCTCGGAGTAGAGGCTGAGAAGCTGGCCGTTATCATACAGCATTTTTTCGAAATGCGGCACATGCCAAACGCCATCAACCGCGTAGCGGGCAAAACCTCCGCCAATATGATCATAAATGCCACCGAAAGCCATTTTGTTCAAGGTCAGTTTCGCCAGATCGGCAACGCTTTCGTCTTGCATTAAATGGGCATAGCGAATCAAAAACAGCCAGTTATTCGGCATCGGAAATTTTGGTGCCGACCCGAACCCGCCTTCCTCCTCATCAAAATAGCGTTTCCAGCTCTTCATAATCACTTCCAGGTCGGCTTTGCTGTATTCGGGCTGTTCGTGCACAAAGGCAACGGATTCGTATTGTTTGATGCCATCGGTAAGGCGCACGGCATAATCTTCGGCCTCCTCAGGTTTGGTTTTGTAGAAATCGGCCAGGTTAAAAAGCAGGCTCGTCCAGTCGTTTTTACGGAAGTAGGTGCCGCCGTAAATAGGGCGCTGGTCGGGCAGGCAGATACAGTTTAACGGCCAGCCTCCCCTGCCGCTCATCAGTTGTACGGCACTCATGTATATCTGGTCAACATCGGGGCGCTCCTCCCTGTCGACTTTAATACATACAAAATACTCGTTCATCACCGCCGCTACTGCCTCGTCCTCAAAGCTCTCATGCTCCATTACATGGCACCAGTGGCATGCCGAGTAACCGATGCTTACCAGTATCAGTTTATTCTCTTCTTTGGCTTTATGCAAAGCCTCTGGCCCCCACGGGTACCAGTTAACCGGGTTATTGGCGTGCTGTAATAAATATGGGGAGGTGGAATTGGCGAGGCGATTCATGAGGGTAGCTATATGTTATAT
>CBFGNE010000190.1:0-6747 GCA_965649995.1 uncultured Mucilaginibacter sp. | reverse complement strand
CAACAGTTTTCAATTAGTGGATGTAAACAAGGATGGTAAAAAAGATATTATTTATACGTGTGGAGATAATAACGATTACAGCAGCATATTGAAGCCTTACCACGGCGTGTATGTATTTATCAGCCAGGGGAACTGGAATTTTAAGCAAAGCTATTTTTACCACATTAATGGTGCATCAAAAGTGATGTCGGCAGATTTTGATGGCGATGGCGATTTGGATATGGCAGTGATAGCATTCTTTGCCGATTTTAAATATAATCCTGCCGAAGGCTTTACCTACCTGGAGCAAGCAACCCCCGGCAGGTTTAAGCCGCGGCGCTTGCCCATCAGTAAGTATGGACGCTGGATAGCCATGGAAGTGGCCGATATAGATCGGGATGGTGATCCCGATATTGTGCTTGGCAATTTCTCCATCTACGGCGATAAACTAATCAATCAAAAAGGTTTTAAACCCAATTGGGATATGTACAACCCGATTATTGTGCTGGAGAACAGGAGGAAGTAGTTGATGTTGATAGTTCATGGTTTATTGTGATCGCTCGTGTTTGACTATTTGTCGACAACTATTCTCACTTACAACGAGACCACACCGACTATAAACTATCATCGATGAGCCAAACCGATGTACGAAACTGTACGTAGTACTGTCCGTTATCGCACACCTTCAAAATGAAAAAAGCCTCATTTGTTATTGAAACACGGTTTTTATAGGTGGCATTGGCTTTGCCTTATTTGGCAAGCTAATTAACTCACCGCTTGTTATGATAAAAAACCTGTTTAAAACCGCATGGCGTAATGTGTACCGTCAAAAATCGTACACATTGATCAACATTATCGGCCTGGGCTCGGGCATTGCCGTTTGCCTTGTTATTTTTGTGCTGATACAGTTCCACACCAGTTTTGATAATTTCCATGCGAAGAAGGATAGGATATACCGTTTGTTAACGGAATATCACCACGCCGATTCTAAAGACATATTTTACGGCAAAGGCGTATCATGGGCCGTGCCACAGTTTCTGAAACAATATGTGCCTGATGTAGAGGATGTTGCGCCGGTATTTAATGCCAGGCAGGAGCAAATGCAGGTGTTGAATGCTGAAGGGCAAGTGGTAAAGAAATTTAAAGAGACACAGGGCGTATTTGCCACAACACCGGCTTTTTTTCGCATTTTTGATTTCCCGATGCTGCAGGGCAGCCCTGATGTACTTAAAGACCCCAACATCGTTTTGCTGAGCGAGGCAACAGCCGAGCGTTACTTTGGCGACTGGCACAAAGCCATCAACCAGTCCATCAAATGGAATAACCAAACAACCATGAAGGTGGCCGGCATTCTGAAAAACAGCCCTCTTAACACAGATTTTGATTTGCAGATAGTATTTTCCCTCGGAACGGGTTGGACCGAGCGCATGGTGAAAGAGCGTGAGTGGAACGGTACAATGGGTAGCTTTGGTTGCTATGTACTAACGCCCCCCGGTATGACAGGCGACTACCTTACCGCCCAAGTACGCGCAATGGTGAAAAATAACCACGAGCCAGGCAACAACGATAGCGAAGTAGCCCAGACGCTGAGTGCTGTGCACTACGATACCAAGGCCGGCGATTTTTCAGATAAAAGCATCAGTCCGCAAATGATAAAGATGTTATGGATGATAGCGTTGTTTATCCTTGTTATAGCCTGCGTAAACTTTGTGAACCTGGCTACCGCGCAAAGCGTAAGCCGTGCCAAAGAGGTAGGCATACGTAAAGTGCTTGGTGGTAACCGCTGGCAGCTGCAAATGCAGTTCCTTGCCGAAACGCTGGTAATAGTTCTTGTGTCGGTGTTGCTGGCGGCAGGCATCAGCGTATTGGCTGTACCGATGGTTGGCAAAATTATGGAGTTGCCTTTGACTGCCGGCATGATGTTAAGAGGGCAGGTAGCTGTATTCCTGGCGGTATTAACATTAGGGGTAACTATTGTGGCCGGATTCTATCCTTCGCTGGTATTATCAGGGTTTAACCCTATAAATGCACTTAAGAGCAAGCTGTCATTTAAAACACCCAAAGGGATTTCGTTAAGGCATGCACTGGTGGTGTTTCAGTTCATTATAGCGCAGGGGCTTATCATTTGCACCATCATTATTGTAAAGCAGATGAACTATTTTACGCATGAAAGCATGGGCTTTGCCAAAGATGCCATTGTGAATATACCATTCCCGGGTGATAGCGTAGGCATAAGTAAACTGGACTACGTGAAACAGCGCCTCGCCGGTATAAAAGGAGTGGAGCTAACGAGCCTTAACTCGAGCAGGCCTGCAGATGGTGATGAAAACTGGACGAACTTTATATTCGAAAATTCGCCTAAACGCGTAGATTTTTATTCGATAATAAAGATGGTGGATGAGCAATATGCCCCCCTTTACAAACTTAAATTTGTTGCCGGGCATAACATGGCTCAATCCGATACCATCCGTGAATTTTTAGTGAATGAGGCCTTAGTTGCCAAACTCGGCATTAACCAGCCAGAAGATGCTTTAAACAAGCAAATAGCGTTTAACGACCAAGTAAAAGGCAAAATAGTAGGTGTGCTGAAAAACTTTCATAACCGATCCTTTAAAGAGGATTATGCGCCGCTGTTGATTTCGTCTGATAAAAAGCAGTTTTCACTGGCCAGTATTCAATTGTCGGCCTCAAGTTTTAAAGCGACTTTGCCCGAGGTTGAAAAAGTATGGGGCGATGTTTACCCCGAATTTGTATTTGAATATGAGTTTGTAGATGAGCAGCTGGCAAGCTTTTATAAGCAGGAAAATCAATTGAGCAGTATTTATCAAAGCTTTGCCGTGGTTGCTATTTTACTAAGCTGCCTAGGCTTGTATGGCTTAGCATCATTTATGGCGGTACAGCGCATTAAAGAGGTGGGTATCCGCAAGGTATTGGGTGCTTCCGTATCAGGCATTGTTTACCTGTTCTCCAAAGAGTTTGTGGTACTCATCGTTATCGGCTTTGCCATCGCATCTCCCATTACCTGGTATTTGATGAATAAGTGGCTGCAGGATTACACCTATAAGATAACCATCCATTGGAGCATATTTGCAGTGGCCGGAGGGATAGCGGTTTGTATAGCCCTTGCAACGGTAAGTTTTCAGTTGGTAAAAGCCGCTTTGGTAAATCCGGTGAAGAGTTTAAGGAGCGAATAAGAAATAAATATTAAATTATATATTTGATTATGAGTTATTTGCAATAAAACAGGCAATTTAAATAGTACTATGTATTGCATAATACCATGTAATGTTTATTTTTGTTTTGTAATTAAAATAAAGCAAAATGAATATTTATAAAAAAATGCAGTTAGCAGTGCTTGGCATAGCACTGGCGGCTATAACCACATCCTGCCGCCACGGGCGCAGCACAACCATTGTTGAATCGGAAAACGGCGATACCAAACGGATAGAATATTCGGGCAAGGTAGTTTTTAGTAAAGACAAAACCGGGATAGATTATATCTCCGAAGGCGGCTATGTGAAATTTGAACGCAACGGCAAAAAGATTGAGGCAGAAAGCAAAAAAGGCAAGATAGTTTACGGCTACGACGGTGGCTATGGCACAACCAAGCTAAATGCGGATGCCAAACAATTGTTAGCAGAAGCCGTGCAAGAGATAACCCGCCAGCAGGAGAAGGTAGCTGCAGATAAGAAAAAATAGTAAGGATCAGAATTTGCAGAATTAAATGATTTTCAGAAGTTATTGCAGTGCCTAAGCACCAGTTAATAGTTAATACGTCTGCAAATTCTGTTCATTCTAAAATTCTGTAAATTCTGATTCTGACTACTTCACCAAATCCATCGTATGGCTCAACTGTTCTACACCGCCGGCCCAGCTTTGGTGGCCGGGGATGATGTATTTTGCATGGCCGTAGTATTTAATAACGTTTTCTACACTGGCCGCCCATTGTTTTAAATTTGCATCGCCAACAAAGCCTTTACTATCGGTTTCGAGGCTCTTAACAAAGCAGCCTCCATGCAGCACCAAATCGTTAGCGAACCAAACTACGATGTTATCCTTTGTATGTCCTTCGCCGGGATAATAGGTTTTAAGGGTTACGCCGCCTACGGTAAAAGTGGTATCGCGGGTAAATGTAAATTCCGGGAGTTTATTATGTTCTGCCTTGGCAAGTTTGTAGGTTAGGGCACTGGAGTACGTTTTGGTACCTTGTTTTTTCAGGACGTCGAAACCGATAACCCGGTCATCATGAAAATGAGTGGCAATGCAAAGCACTATCTTTTTATGGTAGGTTTTGTAAAGGGTATCAATCAGTTGCTGTGTTTGGTCTTCGCCCCAGGGGGTATCTATCAGAACAATTCCCGCATCAGTTACCACAAACAAACTATTCGACGGAAAGAGTTCAGCATCTTTATCAGGTAAACCATACGAGGTGCACACGTAATAATTTTTTGTAAGCGGCGTAATGGTGATCTTTGGCTCCGGCTTTTGAGCGAAAAGGCTCGCCGAAGTAACCAAATAAAAAGCAAAAAGTACAAATCTTTTCATCCTACAACTTTCCAACTTTAAAACCTTCCAACCTTTCAACACTTACAATTCTTCCAGCATCTCCAAACTAAACTTATCCAGTCCGCTTACTACCAAATCCGCTTCGGTAAGCATTTCCGCTGAGCCAATGCCTACAGCCTTCATGCCGCCATTGAGTGCTGCTTCTATACCGGCAACGGCATCTTCAAACACTACACAGTCGGCAGGGGATACGCCTAATGCTTCCGCACCTTTTAAAAAAACTTCCGGGTCGGGCTTGGCTTTGGTAACGCTATTGCCGTCTACCACAACATCAAACAATGGCGTAAGCTGCAACTTGGCAAGTATGATAGGAGTGTTTTTACTTGCCGAGCCAATAGCTGTTTTTATCCCGGCATCGCGGCAGCTCTGTACAAATTCGCGTGCGCCGCTCAATATCTCATCCGGAGTCATTAGGTTGATCATATCGGTATACCAAAGGTTTTTGCGGTTGGCCATTTCCTCTTTTTCAACTTCGGTTGCACCGGTAACCAGCCCCCAGCCCAATACCAGGTCCAGTGAAGCCATACGGCTTACACCCTTTAATTGCTCGTTCTGATGCTCGGTAAAATCGAAGCCCATTTCGTTTGCAAGGCGTTTCCAGGCTTTATAATGATAAACGGCGGTATCAACAATAACGCCGTCGAGGTCGAATATGCAGGCTTTTATCTTGCTCATGCCGCTAAGTTAAACAGCCGCTTGTTAATAATCATTATAAATAATTATCAACATTATTTGGATTAATTATAAATAATGCCAACATTTGCATTGTAAACATGGTTAATACTACTCAAACGCAAGAGCTTTCTACCTGGACTGACGTATTTAGCACCAAACAGGGCGCTATTTACCAGTGCGATGAAGAGCGTTGCTGGTATGTAGATTTTGCTGGAAAAGTTGCCAAATTTGATTACCGGTGCCTGCTAAAGTTAAAGAAAGCCGTTTACCATGTAGATATTGAGGACCGACTGCTCAACAGCGGCAGATCTCCGGATGTAGAGATCATCTTCATTTGCGCCTGCGACCATACTTATGTGCTCAACCTGTTGCAAATCATCGCCCTTAAAGAGATACTGGAAGGCACTTTTGTAATGTTCCAGCTTAACCACATCATACAGGATACCCTGTACCGCCTTCCGTTTTAGTAATTTAGACTGAATTCATATTGCTTTTATTTTCTTTACTTGCTCATTTATAGCGGTATTATTGTGTAGCTAATAAATCGGCACGTTTGTTGCCTTTGGTTATTTGCTCATAAACCATCAGAACATGAAAGATCTTATCCGTATCAAAAGCCTGATCTCTGCAGAAGTAGAGTCGCTTTTAAATCAGCAGGTAAAAAAGGAAGCGTACTCGTCTTCGGTATATTTGGCCATGGCATCATGGTGTAACCGTAATGGTTACGACTATTCTTCGGAGTACTTTTTTAAACAAGCCGAAGAAGAGAGGCAACATCAGTTAAAATTCTACAAATACATCCTGGATATGGGCGGCAACGCAATATCGCCCGACGTTACCGGCATTAAGCAGGAATATAACTCCTTCCGCGAAGTGTTTGAAGAAGCGTTAGACCAGGAGATCAGCGTTACCCAATCCATCAAAAACATTTACGCCCGTTGCTTAAAAGAGCAGGATTTTGTAACCAACGAATTCCTGAACTGGTTTTTGAAAGAGCAGCGTGAAGAAGAATACAAAGCACGCCGTGCGCTGGAACTGTTTGAAGTTATTGGCGAAGAAGGCACCGGCAGGTGGCAGATAGATAAGCACGTTGGCGGTATAAAATACGATAACGAAGCGTAGGTATCAGCTTATCCCATAATATTGCAAAAGCCCTTTCCATTGGAGAGGGCTTTGTTGGTAAAGCTTATTTTAGCCTTTCTCCTTTGGAGAAGGGTTGGGATGAGGCTTCCTCAATCTCCCAGCAATTTTAAAACCTCTTTAGGCGAATACTCTTTTAACCACGTATTTCCCGGCGATAGGGTACAAACCGGTGCGTAATCGCATCGGTCTGTACATTCTATCC
The DNA here is from genome assembly GCA_965649995.1 of uncultured Mucilaginibacter sp. GTDB lineage: Bacteria > Bacteroidota > Bacteroidia > Sphingobacteriales > Sphingobacteriaceae > Mucilaginibacter. The sequence goes on along the minus strand of CBFGNE010000190.1, from coordinate 182 downwards.
TAAATACTTCAATATCATCTTTAGCGTGTTTGGCAAACTTATGAGCAAGCTTATACATGTCTTTTCCGCCCCGTTTTGCGCATTTGCTGCCGGTACATACAAATAAAACCTTATCAGGTACGGTAAACTTGCTCATTTTGCTCTTTTTTGTTCCAAATAATTCAACACACAAATAACGCGTT
>CBFGNE010000189.1:0-6757 GCA_965649995.1 uncultured Mucilaginibacter sp. | reverse complement strand
CGTGGCGACGATATGAAGGTTGCAGCCGAAGCTTACGGTAACACAGGCGATGAGTACGTGGAACTGAAAGACTACGATAAAGCGGAAACCTACTTTAAAAAAGCGGTTGACAAAGCTAATAACCAATTCCTTTCTCCGGTTTACCTGAAAAAATTAGGCTTGGTTTATGAAGCAAAAAACGATAACAAATCTGCAGCGGATACTTACAAGAAGATCAAAACCGATTTCCCAACAAGTAACGAAGCAAAAAGCATAGACGAGTACATAGCCCGCAGCGAAGCGAAATCGTAACACTGATTTCGGGTTTTGAATGTTCGATTTCGGATTTATTTTTGAATATGTATATTCATCGATAAATTCAGGATCGGACATTTTTGTTTACATGAAACCCTGAATCGTAGCGCGAAATATTAAATTCGAAATTGAAAATCCGAAATCCGAAATAAACAATGGCTACCCATTTAAAAAACCTGTCAGACTTTTCAACCGCTACGGAGATCCCTTCGGCAAAGCCATTCACCTTTGGTATTGTAGTAGCCGAGTGGAATGCCGAAATAACCAATGCTTTGTACCAAGGGGCTTACGACAGCCTTATAAAGCATGGCGCCAAACCCAGGCAAATCCACAGCTACCCAGTGCCCGGCAGCTTTGAATTAACAAGCGGTGCCGAACTGCTTTTAAAAACCGGGAAGTTTGATGCGGTGATATGCCTGGGCTGCGTAATACAAGGCGAAACCCGCCATTTTGACTTTATTTGTAACGCAGTTGCAAATGGCGTGGCCAATGTTGCTATAAAATATTCAAAACCTGTTATATTTGGAGTGCTTACTACCGATAACCAACAACAGGCTATTGACAGGGCTGGCGGCAAACACGGCAACAAAGGCGACGAAGCTGCCATAACCGCTATAAAAATGGCTAAATTGGCCGAAACATTACAGGGCCAAAAGCGTATAAAATAAAGTTATTATAAACCAAAAAATGAAAAAGATAGTTTACATAGTTATTGTAGCGCTGGCCCTTGGCATTAGTATATCTTCCTGCTCAAACAAATTATGCCCTGCATACGGCTCATACCCAAACAGGGGCAGGTAGTTTATAATTGTCATTTTTAGCGCGTCGGCCAAAACCTAACGCAGTTTTACATTGTATTTACTTTTAAACGGGTTAATACTTTTATTTTTGCGCTATGGAATGGATATCGTTAGAGTCGGCCTCTCAGCTGGATAATATAAAACAAAAGCAGGGTTACAGCCTCATTTTTAAGCACAGCACCCGTTGCTCTATCAGTATGATGGCAAAAAGGCGTTTCGAGCTGGACTGGCAAGACCTGCCTGGCGATATGCCCCTCTACTTTTTAGACCTTATTAAACACCGCGACCTTTCTAATAAAATTGCCCAGGATTTTCAGGTGCACCACGAATCGCCACAGATGTTGGTGATAAAAGATGGCGAATGCATATTAGACCAATCGCACGGTGGGATATCTGTGGATGAAGCGGTATCGGTATTAAATTAAATCCGAACGACCGAAAGCCGGCAAGGCCCAACAATAAAAAAGAAAAATTTAAAGTCTCTGGGTGGCATCCCGGGGGCTTTTGTATTTCTACACATATAATACAATTATTAGATAATTTATAAACCTTCTTTCGGACTTGCAGGCTCTCCGACTTCCGGACTCCGTCAATTGACTGTAACCATTTAAACCCTTACAACATTTATAACATTTTTAACTAATTTTGTAACATGATTGATTTGCCTGTAGTGCCCGCTAATCAGCCGCAACGCAAGCCGGATTGGCTTAGGGTTAGGCTCCCGGTAGGGAAAGAATACGCTCATGTACGCGGTTTAGTGGATACTCACAAACTGCATACCATTTGCGAAAGCGGTAATTGCCCCAATATGGGCGAGTGCTGGGGCGCAGGCACGGCGACTTTTATGATATTGGGTAATATTTGTACCCGCTCCTGCTCGTTTTGCGCTGTAGCAACGGGCCGCCCTTTGGCTGTTGATATAGATGAACCTAACCGCGTGGCCAACTCGGTTAAACTGATGCAGGTAAAACATTGCGTTATCACATCGGTAGACCGTGACGACCTTAAAGACGGCGGGTCGATCATATGGGCAGAAACCATCAATGCTATCCGCCGAGAAAGCCCTGAAACTACTTTAGAAACGCTTCTTCCCGATTTCCGCGGTGTATGGGATAACCTTGCCCGCGTACTGGAAACCCGCCCGGAAGTGGTATCGCATAACCTGGAGACCGTTCGCCGCTTAACCAAAGAGGTGCGTATACAAGCCAAATACGACCGGAGTTTAGAAGCCTTGAGAAGGGTATCAGAAACCGGGCTTCGCACTAAATCGGGCATTATGCTCGGCTTGGGCGAAAAAGAGGAAGATGTTTTAGAAGCGATGGACGACCTGCTGGATGCTGGTGTGCATATTTTAACGCTTGGCCAATACCTGCAGCCAACACGCAACCATCACCCGGTTATCGATTGGATACACCCAGATCAGTTTGCAAGCTATAAAGAATGGGGACTAAAAAAAGGATTTAGGTATGTGGAAAGCGGCCCGCTTGTCCGCTCATCATACCACGCTGAAAAGCACTTATTTGAAATGTAATTAATCCTTTATATCTTTCGCCCCAGTTGAGTAGAAAAAGAAAAATATCACTAACCGAGGACGAACTGGTATCGGCACTTCGTAACCGCGAGAAGGTTGCAGTTGAGGCATTATACGATATGTATTCTGCATCGCTCTTTGGTGTTATATCCCGTATTATAACCGAAATACCGGTTGCCGAAGATGTATTACAAGAAACTTTTGTAAAAATTTGGAATTCTTTTTCGGGCTATAGCGCCGATAAGGGGCGTTTATTTACCTGGATGGTAAATATTGCGCGCAATTTGGCTATAGATAAGATCCGGTCGAAAGACTTTAAAAACCAAGCCAAAAACCACGAGCTTGAAAATAACGTAACTTTCATAGACGAACAAAGGAATACCGTTTACAAGCCTGAGTTGCTTGGGATCAGGGATTTAGTATCTACTTTAAAACCCGAACAAAAGGCCATTCTCGAACTGGTTTATTTTAAAGGTTACACCCATGTGGAGGCCGCCGAAGAGCTGGACGTACCATTGGGCACCATTAAAACGCGTTTAAGGATGGCGATTCAGCAACTCAGGAAACATTTTAATTGAAAGTGGAAAACATCAGGGAGTATATAGAATCGGGGATATTGGAACTTTACGTTCTGGGCGATATTAGCCTCGACGAGAAGTTGCATGTGGAGACGATGGCCGCTGAACACCCTGCCGTGAAGGCAGAAATTGAAGAGATCGAAAGGTCGATGGAACGATATGCGGAAGCACATTCTATCGAGCCCTCAGAGGCGATACGCAGCCGGGTTTTAAATAGTTTGCTTACCAACCTGGCCGATGACCGCACCTTTACCAAAGCGCATAACCATACTGAAGAGGTTTTTGAAGACGATGAAGTTGAAGCAGATAATGTGGTGGCTATACCTGCAAGGCAAACAACATTTTTTAAATATGCCTTTGCCGCATGCCTCACCCTGTTACTGATAAGCATTTATGGCTTAATTACACTCTACAGTAAATTACAGGACACCAATACCCAACTTACAGCGATGCAGCTTGATAAGCAAAAAATTGCTAACGAGGTTAACCTTAAACAACAAGAGCTGGATATTTACCGTGACCCAGTTTACAAGGTACTGAAACTAAAGGGCACCGACAAAGCTCCCAGTGCCGCCATGACGATTGCATGGAATACGGTTAATAAAAAGATAATGCTTGATATGAAGAGCATGACGCTACCGGAACATGGCAGTGGGCACCAGTACCAGCTTTGGGCGCTGGTTGGCGGTAAACCTATAGATTTGGGTGTATTTGACACTAACGGCCAGGCGGATAGCTCCGGCGTAAAAGAAATGAAGGCTATAGCCGCTGCAGATGCATTTGCGGTAACTATTGAACCGATGGGTGGCAGCACTAACCCTACCATTACCGAAATGGTGGTATCGGGCGCTTCGAAATAGCTATCCATACCAAAAATTTCAATCCCGGCTGGTGTTACCAACCGGGATTTTTTTATTTTTTAAAACTAAAAATAAATTGCACTGTTTAAGTAACTATTATGATTTTCCCTCGTCATATACATACTTAGTTTGAAGTATTTAGTTCTTTATAAGATCAGTTAATAGTTAATAAGAAAAAGGGGATGTTTGATACTTACATCCCCTTTTTTGTGCATTTAACTTTTATCCCCTCAATTTTGCCATAGTAACAGGCAACTGTTGTATAATCTTTCCCGGGAGGGTAACATGCATACGGTTAGGCAGTGCCAACTCGTCCCCCGCTTTCCCATGTATATAAACCCCTAATATGCAGGCATCCTGCGGTGAATATTTTTGCGCTAATAAACCCGAAATAATACCTGTTAATACATCTCCCATCCCTCCTGTTGCCATAGCGGCGTTACTTGTTGAATTAAAATATAGCTTACCTGCGGACGTGGCGGTAATGGTATAATCATTTTTCAGAACGATGTTGATACTATATTCTACAGCCTTTTCTTTTGCCGTTTGTAAACGCCGCCACCAGCTACTGTGCGCGCCAAACAGCCTGTCGAATTCTTTCATATGCGGTGTAAGGATGCTGCCTTCCGGTAATTTTTTCAGTAAGGTTCTGTTTTCGGATAACAGGTTTAACGCATCAGCATCAACCACAATGGGTTTTTTATAATTTTTCAGGATAGCTTTCAGCAGTTTTAATGCGTCGGCATCTTTCCCTAATCCAGGCCCGATAGCTATTGTAGAGAATTTATCCCATTCGATATCGGGTACTTTCCCCTCTGTTCGGATAATCGCCATTAATTCGGGCTGGTAGCTATTTAATGCAATTAATCCGCTTTTCGGTATACAGGCAGTGGTGAGACCTGCCCCTGCATAAGCGGACGCAGACGCTGACAGCAATACTGCGCCCATCGTTTCATCTTTCCCGGCTACTATCAACGCATGCCCGTAGGTGCCTTTATTGCTAAAGCGGCGGCGGTGCTTGATAAGTTTCCGCGCGTCGTTTTCTTCTACATATAAATATGGAGTATCCGCAGAATTAATGAAATCTTCACTCAAGCCAATTTTCACCACCTCGCAGCAATCAATATAAGGCCCCGACTCGGGCAACAAAAAATTTATTTTAGGCTGTTGAAAGGTAATCGTAATGTCGGATCTCAAGATAATCGCATTTTTAGGTATCTCACCGTCGGTAAAAAATCCGGTAGGTACATCAACTGCAACAACTGTTTTATCAAGATTATTGAGGTATTCAACCAGGTTTTTATAATCGCCGGCAAGGGGCTTATTAAGCCCGCTGCCCAGCATAGCATCAATTAAGATATCGCATTTTTCTTCCGGGAATGTATCGCCGGATTGTACTTCTACCTGCATCACTTTGCCAATGCGTTTAAGGTTGGCATTAAAATCATGGCTTACCTTATTGCTAAAGCGGATTGTTTTGATGTTGATGAGGTTATAGCCATGATCGTCAAGCAGGCGGGCAATTGCCAGTCCGTCCCCGCCATTGTTGCCCGTACCGCAGTAAACAGAGATGCTTTTCTTTTTATCCGGAAAATGGTTGATAAACCACCCCACGAATGCCTTAGAAGCCCGTTCCATCAAATCGATAGAAGAAATGGGCTCATGAGCGATGGTGTAAGCATCCGCTTCGCGAATTTGGGAGGCACTTAATAAAGGCAGCATATTATGCTAAAGGTAGGATTTTAGGGAATTGTTTTTGGGGATTAATAATGATACCTGCATTGCAATATCACAATAGTATCAATGTCAATCTTATATACAATCCGGTGTTCTAAATTTATTCGTCGCGATGTAAAGAAAACACCTATTTTATCCCCATCTCCTTTTTCAAAAACTGCCCTGTAAAGCTTTCTTTCACCTTGCATAAACCTTCGGGTGTACCGCTGAATAATATTTTACCACCACCCGAGCCACCTTCCGGTCCAAGGTCTATAACATGGTCAACTACCTTTATCACATCCAGGTTGTGCTCTATAACCAATACGGTGTTGCCTTTATCAACCAATTGATTAATAACACCCAACAGCACATTGATATCCTCGAAGTGCAAGCCGGTTGTTGGCTCATCAAGTATATAGAAGGTATTGCCGGTATCTTTTTTAGACAGCTCCGTAGCCAGTTTTACACGCTGCGCTTCACCGCCCGATAGGGTTGTGGATGACTGCCCCAGCGTAATATACCCCAAACCTACGTCAAACAAGGTTTTCACCTTACGGTAAATGGCCGGGATATGCTCAAAGAAAGGGGTAGCATCCTCAATGCTCATGTCCAGCACATCGCTGATAGATTTACCCCGGTAGCGCACTTCCAGCGTTTCGCGGTTGTAGCGGCGGCCTCCGCACTCTTCGCAAGGCACCTGCACATCCGGCAAAAAGTTCATTTCTATCACCTTTTGGCCGGCGCCCTGGCAAGTTTCGCAACGGCCACCTTTTACATTGAACGAGAAACGGCCCGGTTTATACCCCCTTATCCGTGATTCCGGCAGCGCCACAAACAAGTTACGGATATCCGAAAATACCCCGGTATAGGTAGCCGGGTTGCTGCGTGGCGTACGGCCGATAGGTGTTTGGTCTATCTCAATTACTTTATCTATATTTTCCAGTCCCTCAATTTTATCGTAGGGAAGCGGTGTTT
>CBFGNE010000188.1:0-6761 GCA_965649995.1 uncultured Mucilaginibacter sp. | reverse complement strand
TTAGTAGCCGACGTGGAAAGCGATAAGCCGGAAATTGTATTTGATATCGACCGTGAAAGGGCAAACCGTGAAGGGATATCTACCAAAACAATAAACGATAACCTGGGTGCTGCAATATTTGGCGCCAAAGCTGCCGATTTTAGAAACACCAAAGAGGATGATTATAAAATAATGGTTCGTGCTTTGCCGGAGCAACGTAGCAACATTGATGAGCTGCGCAACTTAAAAGTAACCTACCGCGATATGGCAACAGGCGGAGCAATACGCCAGGTGCCCATATCAGCGTTTACCGATGTGCGTTACAGCAACACCTTTAGCAACATCAAACATAAGCAACAGCACAGGGTGTTAACTTTATCGTCAAGCGTTATAAAACCATACAACGCAAACGAAGTGAATGCCAATATTTTGAAAGCTTTAGCCAACTTTAGGCACCCGGATGATGTAATTATTCGCCAGGGTGGCGGCCAGGAAGACCAATTGGACGCTGTGAAATTCCTTGGAAGCGCTCTATTAACCTCTTTCGGTTTGATATTGATCATCCTGATGATCCAATTCAACTCTGTAGGTAAAACACTTATCATTATCAGCGAGATATTCTTTAGTATTATCGGCGTGTTACTGGGCTGTACCATCTTTGGTATGACGATGGCGATTGTAATGACCGGTGTAGGTATCATAGCCCTTGCTGGTGTGGTAGTACGTAACGGTATATTGCTGGTAGAGTTTACCGATATGCTGATAGAACAAGGCACCAGCCTGCACGATGCCGTTGTAGAAGCCGGCCATACCCGTATGACACCGGTGTTGCTTACCGCAACCGCTGCCATCTTAGGTTTAATACCATTGGCCGTAGGTTTCAATATCGATTTTGTGGGCTTATTCACTCACTTTGAACCGCATATCCACTTTGGTGGCGATAACGTTGCTTTTTGGGGGCCATTAGCCTGGACGATGATCTTCGGTCTTGCTTTTGCAACTACTATCACCCTGATATTGGTGCCATGTATGTACATTATCCGTGTAAACATGAAGAATTATTTCTTCGGTAACCAGGATGAGAAGAAAGCTGAAGAAAAACGCAAGTTAGAATTAGCCGACGCGAGGTAATAACTGATCTTACATAAATGCATGGGCCGCGTTTTATTACGTGGCCCTTTTTTGTTGTAACTAAAGTGTAAGTTGCTGTATGTATAGTTGCTGTAAATTTAGTTGAAACAACCTTTGTAGCAGTGTGTTGTAGTGCTATGGCAAGCATACTTCAAACACCGGCGGCCAAAGCCGCAGCATTGGGTTTAATAGCTGGCATGCGTACCTTTTACGCACCGGCGGTATTAACCCACATGTACAGCAGGCATCCTGCCAAACACCTCAATGGTTCGCCTTTAGCGTTTATGCAAACTATCACAGCTTCAAAAGTTTTTAAAGTGCTTGCTGCAGGCGAATTGGTGGGCGATAAAATGCCAACCGCGCCAAACCGTACAGCGGTGCCGGGCTTGGTGGGTAGGGCGCTCTCGGGGATATTAAGCGGCGCCGTGGTTTACAAAGCCAGCGGTAAGCACCCTATAATTGGTGCATTGATAGGTGGGGCGACCGCAGTTGCATCTACATTTGGATGCTTTTTCCTTCGTAAAGCGGTAGGTAAAAGCACCGGGCTTCCCGATCCATATATTGGTGTTATTGAAGATGCCCTGGTAATTGGCACAGGTATAACTGTAGCCCGTAACGCCCGATTTTAACATTTGAATATCATCTTTTAATGTCGGCTATACAGTTGAAGCTGAAAAATTGATATTTTTGTTAAATAAGTCAGGAATACAATACTTTACACGAGGGCATTAAATGAGTGCAGGCATAGAACAGCAGGATATTAAACGCGAAAAGATTTTAGAAGCATCGTACCAGCGTTTTTTGCATTATGGCTATTCTAAAACTACGATGAACGAGATAGCGGGCGACCTATCAATGTCCAAAGCCTTGCTTTATTATTACTTTCCGGATAAAAGCGAGCTGTATATGGCAGTGATGCGGAAGCTCGCCAACGATTACCTGGAGTTGCTGGAAGGGAGTGCTGGCCAGTTTACCAGTTTGCGTGATGCGTTTTTGTTCCAAGTGAACACCCACCACAATTTTATTGTTACTAATTATAACTTTTTTGATTACGTAAGGCTCAACGAGCAAAACTTGCCCGATACCATCTGGAGCATTGTGAGCCAGATACGCGATACGGAAACCAAGCTGCTTATGCAGGCCATACAAAGCGAAACAGAGAAGGGTAGCATACATCCGGTGGCTAACCCCGCCGAGGTAGTAGATGTGTTTTTAGATGCTTTGCAAGGAATTAAAGTAGGGGCGATGCAAAAGAAAGTTAACTTCCCCCGAAAAGAGCACCTGGACGAAATACACAACAAGCGCCTTTTGCTGATAGATATTTTTGTAAAGGGGCTGAAGTAGTCTACAGTAGTCAGTTCTCAGTTGGCCGTTTGCTTTTTCTTGCATCAGTTAACTGCAAACCGCCCACTGCAAACTTCTACTCGCCAAGACTGGTGTTGATCACAATATTCCCCACCAAAATTTTATGAATAGGGCAGGCATCTGCAATAGTGATGAGGCGTTTACGCTGTACATCGGTTAGCTCGCCCTTAAAATTTAGTTTACTTTCTATAAATATCCCCGTTTCAGTACGGTACATTTCCAGGTTTACCTTTATCTCATCTATCACCCACATTTTTCGGTTAATGTACATCCGCAGGGTAATTGCCGTGCAACTGGCGAGGCTTGCTAATAACAGGTTATAAGGCGACATGCCGGTATCGGTACCGCCATCATCTATGGGTTCATCCGCAATGATAGTGTGGTTGCTGCTATTTACAATTGTTTGGTACTGCGCGCGGCCAATAACGGCGCTGCCATCAGCAATAATATCTTTTTGGCTATCCATTTGTTTAGCTATTCCTGGTTCAGGTCCAGCAATTTCCAGCTTTCTTCGCGGTTAGCGCCACCGCCCATATACCTAAGCGAAATTGTGAAATTGGTAGTTGTGCTTTCGCCATTGCCGTCTTTTGCAGAGTACGAGGATTTTATTACGTAAACCGAATCGGATTTCTTGGCGAACTTATATTCGTCATCATGAAACGACACACTGGTTGACCTCACCGTTGGCCTGATGTAAATTTTGGCCATGGTATAAGCGGCATCGCTGTTGGGCAAGCCACTAAATATCTCGGTAGAGTTTGAATTTGCTATTTTAACCAGGATAAAAACGAATACTACTCCTAAAACAACCAGCAGCAATACCGCTTTTGTCGCCGTTTTCTTTTTTGCCTGCTTGGCTTTTAAGTATTCTTTTTGCATATATGTAAACAAATGACGCTTATAACGATATTTTTTTCCAAATTTAATAAAAATCGTAGCATCTTCTGTTTCCATTGAATTTGCGGTAGTCGCTCGACCGATAAGGAAGAGTGGTTTCGTATCCTATACTACCTTCGGTGGTGCCGCTGGTGTTACTGTAGTTTAAACCCCGCCCGGCAGGCACGTCGTGGCTTACACCCAACCGCATTTTCTCGCCACCATCGCGATTAATAAACACATCGAAGATAAATGATACCACTATCGAGCTTGGTCCGTTGCTGAGCCCGCCGCTGCGGTACCAAAGCCCGGCATTGATACTGCGCCGCTTGTATTGAAAACCTACGCTTACTGATTGCGACTGCGCTTGCTTGTAAAAAACAACAGAAGGTATTACGTATGATTTTTGGTCTTCATCAAGGTTGTCGTCCTGGGTTAGGTTATAGCGGTAACTGGCGTGGAACGTACCGCGCATGGGCAATTTTGCGGGTACCCCGGTGAACGATTCGTTTGGCCTGTTTATATGCTGCATAGCCCCGCCGATATTGAAATTTCCTGTGGTAAGGTTGATGCCGGCGCCCGAATCAAAATAAAATTTATTGTTGAAGAGCGCAACGTCTGCACCACTGGTAGAACCTGGGATATACCCGAGGCGAGGGTCTATCTGGTCGCTGAAAATTAATTTGGTATAATCAACAGATCGGTTGGTAACGCCGGCCTGCAACCCAAACGACAATACAAAATCATCGTTACCGACACTGTAGGAGTATATACCCGAAATATTGTTTTTGGTGAGGTAGGCGGTGCCTTCGCTTGCGCGGGTAAACATCAACCCAAAACCACCCCCAAACCGTGGTACATTATAATCTACCGAAGCGGTAAGATAGGATAGCCCACCGCCCGCAATAGACGAATATTGATTGCGGTAAATTAAGTTCATGCGCAGGTCGCCTTCAAATTGGCCGTTTAATGCCGGGTTAAGGTAATTGGGCGAATTGAAAAATTGCGAGTACATATGGTCCTGCGCCCGGGCATATACACAACTAAGGAGGCTTATAACCATTAAAGCGTAAAGTTTTGTTGATCCCTTCATCACTATCTTATTAAGTGTATAACCCCTGTGCGTTTCGGCAGGGTGTTAGGACCGTATTGCATCCCTTTCCATTCGGTACCATTTATAAATTGTGCCGAAGCCTGCCATATATAAACACCCTGCTGTGCCGGTGTGCCTTTATAAAGCCCGTCCCAACTCTCCACGGGCTCGCCTTTGCTGTCCAATTTGGTGGTTTCCCAAACTAGTTGCCCCCAGTTATTAAATATTTGCATGCGCCATGTTAAAATACCCGAACCTTTTACAACAAAGGTGCGCAGCTCACTGGTGCTGCTGGCAGGCATAAATGCATTAGGGATATATAACTGCCCCGGTACACCAGTAATTTGCACATTGTGCGAGACAGTACTGTCGCAACCGTCGCGGTTAGTAACCTTTAAAGTAACCTTGTAAGTACCTGTATCGGCGTAGGTATGGCCGGGGTTTTGTTGGGTAGATGTGGCGTTATCGCCAAAATCCCACTGCCAGCTAACCGGGTTGCCCGATGTTTCGTCGTCGAACGCAAAATGGTAATTTGGTATTTTGGTGATAAAGCCGGGGCTGGCAGCAAAATCAACGTTTGGCGCGCTGTTAACTTTTATAAACTCCGTTTTGGTGATCACGTTGGTACAACCGGTAGCCAGGTTGGTTACTTTAAGTGTAACCGTATATGGCGAATTTTTAGAGCCATAAACATGCGGCAGCGGTGTGTAACCAAAAAAATGTGCTGTGCCATCGCCAAAATCCCATTCGTAACTTAGCGATTGCGGGTTGGTAATACCATTGGCAGGCGTTGTGTTTGTGAAATGAACGGTTATTGCCTTGCAGCCGCTTGGTATATCGGCATCAAAGTTAGGCAATGGTTGTGGGTAGGCTTCAAATTTTATCCGGTCGGTAGATTCGAATGTCGCGCAAGGGTTTTCGGCCACAATACTTACAAAATAGGTACCCGGTGTTGCAAAGGTATAAGGCTGTTCGGTCTTGCTGCCCTGTATCTCATCAACTTTTACGCCGTTTGCGTCAAATATGCGGTAGAAGAAGTTGTCCCCGCCCGATGAAATATTTACAAACGTTGCTGTGAAGGGATAGCAGGCGGCACTCTTATTATCCTTAGGGAAAAATAGGGGCACAAACGTTGCCGGGAATATGTTGATGGGTATAGGGGTGCTCTGCGAGGTGTTATCGCAAAGGTCGGTTGCAATCACATAAATGGTATAAAACTTGTCGTTGCGTGGCGGGCCTAACGGGTCAAAGGTCACATCCGATTTATCGAGCACATGCTTAGAGTCAACTCTGACATTGCCATCGTACACATAAAAATCATAATATTTATTAGTGCCGGGGGAGGTATTTTTAACTTTAATGGCCAAAGAACCACAGCCCGAGAGCCGTTCGGGCAGCAAAGATGCTACCGGTACCGCCGGCCTAACGGTTATTTGCATGGTGTAAGCAGGGCGTGGAAGGCAGTTGTTGATAATGCTTAATGATACGGTATATGTGGTATCTCTTCCATCGGTACGTGGTAAAAAGGTGTGCTGCGGGCTTACCTCGTTAGAGTTTCCGGTACCATCGCCAAAATCCCATAGGTAAGTGGTTGTGGTAAATACGGGGGTTGATGTATTTGTGAACTCAACACTAACCGCCCCGCAAATGGTATTGGTAAAATTCGATGTGAATTCTGGTGTTACATCCGGGTTGTTTACAACAGTAATTTCATTTTGGCTGTCGGGGCAGGGGGCGGTTCCTTTTATTGTCCAGGTAAATTTATAGGTGCTGCCGCCAACTAAGCCTGATACCTGGGTTTTTGGATTGGTTGCATCGGCAAATACAACCGGTGGGCCACCGGTTTGTGTCCATACGCCTGCAAATGGCGTGGGGTCGTTGCCATTTAAGGTAACCGTAGCGGCGTTGCATAAGGTTGTTAAAGGCTGGCCGCCATTTGCAGCCATTACCGGCTGGTTTACGGTTATGGTTGCTATTGATGAACGCACCACATCACACACGCCGTTTTGTATAACCGCCCTAAACTGCGTTGTTTGGGTAAGCATGTTGTATTCGTATTGGTCGGTGATGTCAAGCAAGGTTACCCAGTTGACGCCGTCGGTAGAAGATTCCCAGCTTACTACGTTACCCAATTGGCCAGATAAATTAAGGAAGCCGCCATTAGCATCTGCACATACCGATATAGAACCGGCAATTGTGCCGCCTACGGTTGGTACATCGGTAGTTATACGTACAGTATCGGTAGATTGCTTACAGTTTGGACTGGTATTTACAGACCAAACATACTGTTAAAAGTTGAACGTTTTTAAGCCGCTTG
>CBFGNE010000187.1:0-6836 GCA_965649995.1 uncultured Mucilaginibacter sp. | reverse complement strand
AATTATTTTTTAATTGTTGCCGAATAATTTGCGTTTTATTTAAACAATAAAGCCCTAAGCAGTAAAAAGTGCTTAGGGCGTTTATATTTCCTGGGCATTGCAGATTAAAAATCGCTTAACAAATCTAATTTCTTAGCATTGTATTCCTCCTGCGAGATCAACCCATTCTCGAAAAGCATTTTCAGCCTTTTTAGTTTCTCGGTCAATTCATCTTTTTTAGGCTCTTCGTGTGCTATTGGCGCGGCGATTGGTGTGGGCGGTGGGGTTGGCACTGGGGCAGGCGCTGCGGCAACCGGCGGCTGCACAACAGGTGCTGCAGGCTGAAAGGCAACCTCGTTGGCGTGCCCTATCTGCATAGAGCCCGATTCGGCACGTTTCTCTTCCAGATCGCGCAGGCGGCGGGCCTCACGCTCGGCTTCTTTGCGTTCCTGGGCATACTGGTATAGCTTTCGGGCCTGTACTTTGGGCAGGTAATCAACCCCCATTTCGGCACCGTTGGTTGTTTTGGCACTGAAAACGGCTCCTATAATTTCTTCACGGGTGTAAACGTCCACAATGTCTTTCCAAACAAAATCAACAAATTTGATAGATAGCCCAAGATTTGCCGGAGTAAAAAACAGGATGCGTTTGTTGGTTAAAGCAATGCAATCGGGGAAAAGGTTCACAATCGGTTTCTTTTGAACCGCAATGTATAATATCTCTTCGCCCGTGGTAAGCAAATCAACCAGCCGGCCGTAAATGCGTTCAACGGCTTTTGGGTCTTGTTCTTCCTTTAAAAATTTCTCTATCATATCTCTGATATTAGGATCGTGGGCAAAAATAACAATAATATTGCCTTTGTAAATATACGTTTTAAGCTGAAAAATCGCCGGCACTATCTCAATAACGTAACAGATGTGTTTTGCATATAACTTAAGCCATCGCCCATAGTGTACTTTACAACCAGGTAATATACGCCGGCAGTTGCAGGCTTGCCGTTGTAATTGCCATCCCACCCTCCATTTAGGTTTGCAGAATGAAAATATTGCTGCCCCCAGCGGTTATATATATAATATTCGATGCCGATAGGGTTGCTACCCTGGTTTGGCCTCAAAATGTCGTTCACGCCATCTCCGTTAGGCGTAAATGCGTTGGGGAAGCTAACAAATTCACATTTATCCTGCCCAATATCAATATCCAGTTCGTCCAGTATACAATCGTCCTGGCTTAATATAATAAAGTGGTGGCTGCCCGGTAGCAGGCCTTTTATGGTTTTAGTAAACGGGTAAACATCTGTGCCGTGCTTTATTTTGGCCGCCCCTTTAATATCGCCCGCTGCGGCAAATGTTATTTTGCCAAGCGCGGTACATACTGCATTGTTTACCATATAGCTTACCTCGGGCCTATCAATTAAGGTAACATCCGGCACAACAACTTGTTGTTCTTTCCTATCGCCGCCCGATGAAGTGACCACCAGGGTGTATGTACCCGGCGATATATTGTTAAAGGAGTTGCTTAACCCTGTAAGGCCATTAAACGAGTAAGTGTAGGTATCCGGATGAGGTTTTGTTATTACCGTTACAACTGCTTTACCAAACTGAGCGCACTCCTTCGAAAACTGAATATCTGTGATTTCTATGGGTGGGCAGGCATCCTGCACCATTGTAAAGTCTTTTTCGTCTATCAGGCAGCCGGCGGCAGTTGTAATAACAAAATGGTATGTGCCGGGCGAAAGCCCTGCAAAGCTATGGTTAAAATCGTACGAACTACCATTGAATAGTACCCTGAAATCATCGTTCCTATTACCGGCACTTAGCTTAATGGCACCCTTTACATCGCAAACCGGGTTTGTTTTGGTTGCAGTAATAACAGGGTTATCGAGGCTATAATCCGGGATGGTGAACGTGGCTTCCTTGGAATCCTCCTCACCGTCAGACGCAACTGTTACTTTGTAAACACCCGCCGTAAGATTGTTAAACACTCCCGTCCTGTTGCTTAGTCCGTTATCAAGGGTGTAAACATATTGGCTTGTTGGTTTTTTACACACTACCCGTGCAGCACCTTTATTAAAAACATTGCAGTCCTGGCTAACATCTACCTGCTGAATCTCTATTACAGGGATTTCCCCTGCTTCGGCATTACTGCCGGCATCGTATACTATAAAAGGCAATATCCCTGCCGATCCTTTTATCGTTCGGTTCTCCATATCCAGTTCGAGCATATCTGTGCTTTGGTTTGCGTATTCCGCAAACGCATAAACTTTCAGTTGGTCTTTTACCGCTACTGTGGTAAAGCCCATAATATTACGGCCAATAGGTATATAAGAGGTACTGTTTAAGGGGTTCGTTATATCAATTTTTACGATCTCGCCGGTGCTGGCCGCCATATAAAGTTCGTCTTTATAAAAAAGCAAGTCGCCCGCCGAGTAAAATGGCATATCACCCAGGTAGACCGCACCTGTAGCCCCAGGCTGCAAAGAAAATAAAGCCGTTCCGCTGGCTACATATATAATGCCGTTCTTATCCACGGTAAGCGAAGTGCCTGAGAAATTGTTTCCTATCAACATACAATTGCTGATAGACGGTAAAGCCCCGCCATTGATTTCGCTAATATAAAGTGCGCCGTTATCCGTGTTGTAGTAAAGGTGAGTGCCGGATACCGCTACCGAAAAAAAAGTGCCCTTGCCACAGCCGCTAACATCTTCTGTTATAATGCCATTTGGGGTTAGCGTTATCCTTTTTAATTCAAGCGTACTTGTTGCTACGTAAAATTGCTGGCAATAGCTTTTTACTGCAATGCCCAGTAACATTGCAAGCAGCGCTATGGCTTTTTTAACAAGGGGCCGGGTAATCAATAGCTTAGGCACAATAAGCAGTAAATATATTTATTTTAACACTCAGCAATGGAAATTATTTTTTACTGCTGTATTGACGGATCAACCTAACAATAAGTTACAGCCGCGGATATCAGAGTTATCGAACCGGCCCAGTACCTCAAACGAACCATCCTGATAAACTTTACCCAGGTCCTGCGTGGCGATGAACGAGCAGGAGTTGATGTTTGCCAGATCGATAATATTTATCCCTCCGGTTTTGCCGGCCTCTACAAGGGTGAACGGGTCGTTGGTATCACGGGTGATGATCTTCATCCAGGGCGGGCAGTTAAAAATACCTTCTCCCTTGGAGTACGCTTGTGAAAGCAATTCGGTCATACCGTATTCCGAATGAATAACGCTTACGCCAAAGCCCGCGCAAAGGGCACTATGCAGTTCCTCGCGGATCATTTCTTTTCTGCGGCCCTTCATTCCGCCGGTTTCCATTACAATCAGTTCGGGGAATTCGATTTGATATTGCTCTACAAAATCCAGTAAGGCGAAGGTTACGCCAATGAGTAAAGTGGGCTTGCCTGCCTCTTTTTGTTTGAGTAAATTATTATAAAGCTCTCGGTGATTGTATAAAAAGAAACCGCTATCCCCATTAGCAGATTCGGTTATCATATCCTGCGCCATGTAAATAAGCGAGGAGCCTTCGCGCTCCAAATAAGATGGCAATAGCGCCAGCACCGTATAGCTTTTAATATCGCCATAAAATAGCTTAAATGCCATGCGGAAACTTTCTATATACCAACTAACATCGGCAACACTATGGCTGCTGGTTATCATCCCCGTAGTGCCCGAACTGGTGAATACGGCCTCCGCCCAGGCGCCATGCGTAACTACGCGGTGCGATTTGAAAAACTCTACCGGCATAAACGGAATCTGCTCTACTTCAATAACCACCGCAGGGTCGATTTTTAAACCTTCAATAAAAGCCTTGTACACTGCGCAATTCGCCGCCTGGTACCGGAATACTTGCAACGCAGTTTCACTAAATCCTGTTTGGGTATTGATAGCGAATATGTTTTCTTTGCCCGGCTTTATCATGCTGATGCAAAGGTAGCAAATGTGCAGATATGCAAATTTCAGATGTGCAGATAAAGCTTTTGAATTGGAGATTGTGATACAACACTTATCAAATAAGAGCAACGAGTTGTAACAAATTTGCCTTTTGCGAGTTATTTATAGAAAAACAAACAATAATTATACTTCATTCAGACCCATCATGAAACTCATTAAATTTATAAGGTTGCCGCTTTTATTAAGCGCATTTTTTATACTGGCATCTGCCACATCTACCGAAAAAGGGCTTGAAAAAATACATCAGGCTACCAACGTTTTAAAGGATTTCAGTAAAATGAAGGAAAGCATCCCTACCGAATTGCTAAAGGAATACGAGGGAATTGTGATAGTGCCTAAGCTCATCAACGCCGGCTTTGGCATTGGTGGTAAACGCGGGCAAGGGCTTGCCATGGTAAAACTGCCCAGTGGAAAGTGGAGCGATCCTGTTTTTGTTACCCTAACCGGTGGCAGTTTTGGCTTGCAGATAGGGGTACAATCGGTCGACCTGGTTTTGGTATTTAAAAACAAAGGCGTGCTTACCAAAGTAAAAAACGGCGACTTTACCATCGGCGGTGACATTTCTGCCGCTGCAGGTCCTGTTGGCCGCAGTTCTACCGCCAGTACCGACCATAAGCTGGAAGCAGAAATTTACTCCTACTCGCGCAGCAAGGGCTTATTTGCCGGTATCAGCGTTAACGGCTCTAACCTGGCCATTAACAAAAGCCTTAATGCTGATTTTTATGGCGAAGGCGTTACGTCGGAAGCGATATTTGACAGGGCTACAAGCACCGAGCCTGCTGTATTGGAATTAAAATCCACGCTGAGCGCGTTTTAAAAAAGAACTGCGCTGGTAACAAAAACGCCTCGGTTATTCGAGGCGTTTTTGTTTATCTTAATCACAGTAATTAATTGATTATATTTGTGAAATTGACAAAGGATAATAAGAAATTAAATGGAAACAGTCCTCTTACAAATAAACAATCGCAAGGCTTACAGGCTATTGGAAGACCTTGAGGACTTGAACATTATAACGGTGTTAAATAAAAGCGTTGAACCAG
Source organism: uncultured Mucilaginibacter sp. (assembly GCA_965649995.1). Taxonomy (GTDB): domain Bacteria; phylum Bacteroidota; class Bacteroidia; order Sphingobacteriales; family Sphingobacteriaceae; genus Mucilaginibacter. Next base: position 1,862 of record CBFGNE010000187.1, on the reverse strand, counting down.
CCCAGAAGCTATCGGAAAAATATGCGGGAAAACTCCCGGCCGACATTGCAGATGAACTACAAAACTTTGTAAGCCAAAGCCGCGAAGAATGGAACAACCGCAGTATTTAATAGATACAAATGCCGTTATAGATTACCTCGGTGAAAAAATGTCAGTTACAGGCATGGGGTTTATGAATGCAGTTATCGATGCAGTACCCGTTATTTCTATAATCACTAAAATAGAAGTACTTGGTTTTAATGCACCAGAGGAGCACTATCGACTACTTGAAAACTTTATGAGCGACGCCGCTGTATTGCCCCTGGCTGAGGATACTGTACGGAAAAGCATTGAAATCAGAAAAAAACATAAGACCAAATTACCTGATGCAATTATTGCCGCAACGGCGATCGTTCATAACTTGACTTTGATTTCACGAAACATTTCAGATTTTAAAAGTATCGAAGGCTAAAAAACAATTGAAGCGCACCTCGTTTAAAACTGATATCCTTCGCGCTTTTCAAATATTTAATTCACCAAATGCTATTACCCGCATCGGGGCTTTTTATTCTTCAGCCGCGCTATAAATATTGTCTACCGTAAATATCTCCATCTTTTCGCCCCGGCCCTTTAAAACATGTTCGCCCAGGGACTTGGTTTGAAAAACGAAATCCGGCGCCATCTCTTTAACAAGGGTACCGGATATTAGAATATCCACGTTGAATTGATTGCATAGGCCCTGGATACGGGCGGCCGTATTAAGCACATCGCCGGTAAAAATAATCTCTTTTTTCAACACCCCTATTTCCCCGGTAGTTACCATTCCGCAATGAAAACCGGCTTTAAAACCAGGCACTAATCCGAATTTTGCTTCAAATTTCTGTGCTTTTTGGGTAATTACCTCTTTCATACCAAAAAAGCAACCAATACAGTTGTTGTTTTTTATCCCGTTTTTTAGCTTCCATGATATGATCATTTCATCACCGGCGTATTGGTATATCTCACCCGAATAATCAATAACCGGTTGCGATAGGTCGGAAAAATATTCCTTCAGCATTTCGAAGTATTTAACATGCCCCAGTTTTTCTGCTATGGTGGTAGACGACTTCATATCCAAAAACATAAAAATCCTTTCCTCCTGAACCGGGCGGTAGTATTTCCCCAAAAAGAAATTGCGCAGTGCTGCCTGGCCTATGCTATCGCTTACCTCCGTATAAAATTGCGTAACCAAAATAATGGAAGTAATGTATAAGGTAACGCTTAACAGGGAGTAGTTGGTAAAAAAGGCCCAGGCATAGCTCCAAACCTCTTTCCGGCTAACAGCAGCAGCCATGCCTCCTGCCGTACCGATGAAAATAACGACGAGAAAAAATAGGATGATGACGAGGTAGATAAAAGACTTATACAGAATTTTCCTGCTAAAGCTTTGTTTAATAAACCACCTGTTAAAATAAAAAGTCTCCAGCACACCCATTAGCGTACCGGTTACAAATGCAACAAGCGGCGTAGTGATAATATTCCTCGCAAAAAAATAGGGGTTGCCTGTGGAAGGGTAGTAATTCAAATTGCCCAGCAGCCCTTTTTCTAATAGCGTGTAAACCATGCTGAATATCAACCAAAGCACCCCAAAGGGAACGATGCGCAAAATATTCCTTTTAGCGTTTGGTGACAGCATTATTTAAAGTATGGGGTAATATTCTTAATTACAATCGGCCTGGCTAAAATTTAAAAACAATAACCACCACCTGTAGTACAATATTGCCATACACCGCGGCCAGTACATCATCCATCATAACGCCGGTACCACCCGGAAGGGCTTCTAATTTGCGGATACCTAAGGGTTTTAAAATATCAAAAAAACGGAACAGTACCAACCCGCCCAG
>CBFGNE010000186.1:0-6860 GCA_965649995.1 uncultured Mucilaginibacter sp. | reverse complement strand
AAATAAAAACGGTACGGCGCCGGGCATGTGGTTTAACCATGCGGGCAAAATATATGTATCTATGCCGGGGGTACCCTTCGAGATGAAATATATGGTAGAGGAGGAGGTAATACCGAAGTTAAAAGCCGCCTTAAAACTGCCCGTAATTATCCATAAAACCATCTTGACTGCGGGCGAGGGAGAATCATTCCTGGCGGAAAAAATAGCCGATATTGAAGATTCGCTGCCGGCAAATATTAAGCTTGCCTACCTGCCAAAACTTGGCCAGGTGCGGTTACGCCTGAGCGCCGATGGCGACGATGCCGCTTTGCTGCAGGCAGAGGTAGATAAATATGCTACGCAAATTATTGAACGCGTAAAGCACGCCGTAGTGGCAGAAGAGGATATCCCGCTTGAAAAAGCGGTATTGAATTTAATGGCTGCGAAAGGGCTTACTTTATCTGCCGCCGAGAGCTGCACTGGCGGGTACATATCCCACCTTATTACCCAGCACGCGGGTTCATCGCAGGTTTTCCTTGGCGGGGTGATATCGTACTCCAACAATTTGAAACAAAGCGTTTTGGGTGTGAGAAACGAGACTTTAGCGCAGTATGGCGCGGTGAGCCACGAAACCGTAGCGGAGATGGTGGAAGGTGCGCTCCGCAATTTCGAGTCGGATTATGCCGTTGCTGTAACTGGCATTGCCGGGCCGGGTGGAGGCACCGATGATAAACCTGTAGGTACCGTATGGATTGCGGTGGCAAATGCAAATAAAACTGTTGTAAAGAAATTCACATTTGGTAATAAACGCCTCCAAAACATCGAAAGGAGTGCCGTATGGGCATTTTTTATGTTAATTACTTTACTTAAGGAATACGAAAAGTAACAAGCAAAATCTCTAATTTTGACCAAACCAACAATACTTGTGTATGGCCAAATACCAATTGTTACTGCCGAAGATGGGGGAAAGTGTTGCGGAGGCAACAGTAATCAAATGGGCTAAAAGCCCGGGAGATTATATTGAAGTAGACGAGGCAGTGATGGAAATTGCAACCGATAAGGTAGACTCTGAAGTCCCTTCTCCGGTAGCTGGTAAATTAATAGAACAACTGTATCAGGAAAACGATGTAGTACAGGTAGGCGCTGCCATAGCAGTGATAGAGACCGAGCCCGACAGGGTTGAGGATGCCGCCCCTGCGCCTATAGCCGAACCAACGCAACCAGCTGTAGCTGAGAACGCCCCAACACCACAACCTGTTGCAGCGCAAACACCCGAGCCCATTGCACCTTCTGCACCCCAATATACCGCGCCAGCCGAAACAATTTATCCGCCACAGGATATACCGGGCATTAGCCAATTGAAGGAGCATGCCACACCTGTTATAAGCAGCACAAAATTCGATAATCGTTTTTATTCGCCTTTGGTGAAAAGTATTGCTGTACAGGAAGGGATAAGCAATGACGAACTTGACCGTATACCCGGCACCGGGGCTGAAGGCCGTTTAACAAAAGACGACCTGCTGGATTACCTTAAACACCGCCCGGCAAGAGTAGAGCAAGCTAAGCATGCACCGCATCCCGAACCGGTATTACATGCCGAGCCGGTGATTACATACACTGCTGCAATACCGCCGCCATATGTAGCGCCACCATCCCTTGCCGAACAACCTGCAGCCCCTGCCGACGAACCTGTTAATGTACCGGCACAAACGGAAGCGCCAAAAATAGGCCCTGTTGCGGATGCACCAAAACCTGCGCCTGCATCCGAAGCGCCAAAAGCTGCGCCGAAACCTGCAACTTCAGTATCGGGCGGTGATGAAATTATAGAAATGGACCGTATGCGCAGGCTGATAGCCGATCATATGGTTTACAGCAAGCATACCTCGCCGCACGTTACTTCGTTTGTTGAGGCCGATGTAACCGAACTGGTGAACTGGCGCGAAAAAATTAAAGGGCCTTTTGAAAAACGCGAAGGGCAAAAGCTCACCTTCACCCCGATATTCATTGAGGCGGTAATTAAAGCTATTGTTGCGCTGCCGATGATAAACGTATCGGTTGTGGGTACGCAGATCATCAAAAAGAAAAATATAAACATTAGCATGGCAACTGCCCTGCCAAATGGTAACCTGATAGTGCCTGTTATAAAACGCGCCGATGAGCTGAGCCTGCTGGGCATTGCCAAAGCGGTGAATGACCTGGCACACCGCGCCCGCATTGGTAAGTTATTGCCCGATGATGTAAAAGACGGCACATTTACCATCACCAACGTGGGTTCGTTCGGCAATGTGATGGGTACGCCTATCATCAACCAGCCGCAGGTGGCCATATTGGCTGTAGGTGCTATAAAAAAGAAACCTGCTGTGATAGAGACACCGCAAGGCGATGCGATAGGCATCAGGCACATGATGTTCCTTTCGCTATCATACGATCATAGGGTAGTGGATGGCGCTTTAGGCGGAACGTTTGTGCGCAAGGTGGCCGACTACCTCGAAAACTGGGATATTAGCCGAAGTATATAGTTAATTAAATGTGAATTCTACAAAATGCAAAAGGCCCGTAAAGGGCCTTTTGTTTTACCGGAAGAATCTACTAAAAAACTTCAGGCGGCATGTATTTTTGCCGGTGCTAAACTGACCCCCGTTAGCTGATCGGCAAAGGCTACGAATGCCTTGTTATCAGATATACGTTGCTGGTTGTCTATCAGTTTTTGCAAATTAATTTTTCCGATAACAAATTTATAACTACCCGAGTAATAGCGCTCTTTTATATACTCAAAGCCAAGTGCCTCTACTAATGCTTCGTCTTCATACCGCAGGTATATGTTTATTTCTATGTTATTGGTAAAGTGCAGGTCTTTAATTTCCTTCGCCTTTTTATACTCGTACCCATAATTGTAACGCAGCGCTGCAATATCTGATAGCACAGCCGAGCCGGTAGGATGGCCACCCGCACCTTTCCCAAAGAAAAACTGCTGGTCGGCAAAAGCTGCCTGTACGGTTACGCCATTATACTCATATTCCACATTGTATAAAAATTCGCTTTCGTTCACAAACTTAGGGAGTACAAACATGGCAACATTGCGGGCATCCAATTCTTTAGCTACAGGTACCAGCTTTATCTTCAGGTTTTTTTCGCGGGCGTATTGCAGGTCGTTAGCGCTTAGGTTTTGTATACCAATGTTCAGCACCGCTTCCGGCTCAACAATAACGACGTAGGCGTGCGCTGCCGCAATAATTAGCTTATATTTAGCGTCGTAACCGCCAACATCCATTGTGGGGTCGGTTTCGGCAAAGCCGAGGTCCTGCGCTTGTTTCAGCGCGCTATTGTAATCTAAATTTTCTAAGAAGCCTTTTGACAGGATGTAGTTGGATGAACCATTGAATATGCCGCTGATAGAGTGCAGCAATTCGTTATCGTAATACTCCTCCAGGTTACGGATGATGGGGATACTGCCACAAACTGCACCTTCGTATAATAACGATGTGCCGTGCTTTTCCTGCAAGGCAATCAGTTCGTGCAAATAAGTAGCTATCATCTTCTTACTGGCCGATACTACATTTTTGCCGGAGCTTAACGCGCGCGACACAATTTCAAACGCAGCCGCAGTATCGTTTATCAGTTCAACAATGGTATTTATCTCGGGGTTATTCAGTAGCTCATCGCGGTCGGTAGTAAACAATTCCTGTGGCAGGGTGCGCAGTTTGCCGGGGTTTTTTATGGCGATCTTTTTTATTTCGAGGTTGAGGTTTTTGGTACGGATAATATCATATAGCCCCTGGCCTACCACTCCGAACCCGAAGAGGCCAATATTTAGTTTCTTACTCATTAAGCAGTTTTTTGCAATTCTATAATTTTTCCTTTCACATCGGTTTTAAAAAACGACGTGACAATGTTTGTTAAGTCTTCTGTTTCAATTAAAAATCCATCGTGCCCGTAAAACGAATCGAGTTCGGCAAAGGCAGATTTTGGGATATGCCTGAATAGATACTGTTGCTCCTCGATGGGGAACAACACATCAGATTTTATACCGATAACCAATGTGCGGGCTTTTACCAGGCTAAGGGCTTTATCAACTCCGCCACGGCCGCGGCCAACGTTGTGCGAATCCATAGCCTTGGTTAAATACCAATAGCTATAAGCGTTGTAACGGTTCACCAGTTTTTGGCCCTGGTAATCCTGGTAGCTGGATGCTTTAAAATTATCGGTTATGTTACTGTCGTCCTCTTGCTGGGTAATATCGTAAGTTTTATAGCCGCGGTAGGATAGGAGCGCTATGCTGCGCGCCGCCTTAAGCCCTTTACTGCCACCATCGGGTGTATTGGCATAAAAAGTACGGTCGGCGGCAATGGCCAGCCGTTGCGATTCGTTAAAGGCAATACCCCAGGGCGAATGCTTGGCATTTGTGGCAATTAAAATTAAGTTTTTAATCCGATTAGGATCAATGATACTCCACTCCAGGGCCTGCTGGCCACCCAATGAGCCACCCAACAGGATCTCTATATGCTCTATCCCTAAATGATCGGCAAGTAATTGATGGGCTTTAACCATATCCCTTATAGTAACATCGGGGAAAGAAAGATAATAGGGCTGCCCCGTGGTTGGGTTAATGCTTAACGGACTAACCGTGCCATATGGCGAACCCAAAATATTGGCGCAGATAACAAAGTGTTCATCGGGGTTAAAATGGTCGTTTGCGCCGAAGAAGCCCTTCCACCAATCAAAAACATCCGAATTTGCAGTAAGCGCATGGCATACCCAAACTACATTATCGCGGTTTTTATTAAGTGTGCCATAAGTATTATAACCTATCTGCAAATCCTTTAATTTACTGCCGCTCTCCAGCTCGAATACACCTGTGTAAGTAAAACTTTGTAAACTCATTCTTGTACTTTTCGTTATTTCGGGAGCAGTTGGCTAAAACAACCGCTCCCTTATAACATCACTTAAAAAACTAAAAAAAAGAACCTTATGCTAATACCAATTCCGCCACTTTAGCAAATGCTTGTGCAAAATCGGCTTTAATATCGTCAATATGTTCAATGCCAACGGCAACACGTAACTGCGCCGGGGCTACGCCCGCAGAAAGCTGCTCGGCATCGCTCAATTGCTGGTGGGTAGTTGCCGATGGTTGTATTATTAAGGTTTTGGCATCGCCAACATTGGCTAAATGGCTCACCAATTTAAGGTTATCTATCACAGCCGAGGCCAGTTCCTTATCGCCTTTCAGTTCAAAAGAAAGCACCGCACCGAAACCATTTTTTAAATACTTTTTGGCGAGCGTGTGCTGGGGTGAAGATTCCAGCCCCGGGTAGTTCACTTTAGCCACCTGCGGGTGGTGCTCCAGCCATTTGGCCAGCTCCAGCGCATTATCTACATGGCGTTGTACACGCAACGACAGGGTTTCCAAACCTTGTATATTCAGCCAGGAATTAAATGGCGATTGCGACGGGCCAAAATCGCGCAGCCCTTCTACACGGGCGCGGATAATGAACTGGATATTGCCAAATGGGCCGTTAACGCCAAACACATCAGCAAAAACCAACCCGTGGTAACCCTCGGATGGCTCGGTAAATTGCGGGTACTTGCCATTGCCCCAATTGTAGTTACCACCATCGATGATAGCGCCGCCGATGCTGGTACCGTGCCCGTTTATCCATTTTGTGGTAGATTCTACCACCACGTGCGCCCCATGTTGTAAAGGGCGGAATAGATAGCCACCCGCGGCAAAAGTATTATCTACAATCAGTGGCAGGTCGTGCTTATTAGCAAGGGCCGCCAATTTTTCGAAATCGGGTATGTTAAAGCCCGGATTTCCGATGGTTTCCACATAAATTGCTTTGGTTTTCTCGTCGATAAGTGGCTCGATATTCTCGGCAGTATCATCCTTAGCAAAGCGGGCATCTATGCCCAGGCGTTTAAAGGCAACCTTAAACTGGTTGTACGTGCCGCCATATAAAAACGGCGAGGTTACAAAATTGTCGCCAACCTGTAATATGTTATTCAATGCCAAGAATTGCGCCGCCTGGCCCGAGCCTGTTGCCAAGGCCGCTACGCCGCCTTCCAATGCTGCAATGCGTTTCTCAAACACATCGGTAGTAGGGTTCATCAGGCGGGTATATATATTGCCGAATTCCTTTAGCGCAAATAAGTTTGCGCCATGCTCGGCACTGTTAAAAACGTAAGATGTGGTTTGGTAAAGCGGCACAGCGCGGGCACCTGTGGTTGGGTCGGGTTCCTGGCCGGCATGTAGTTGTAAGGTTTCGAATTTTAAGTTTGACATAGTCTGTAGATTTAAAGGGTTTTGAATGAAAAATGTATAATTACGGCAGGATATTACTATCCTTTAGGGTATCACGCGTGCTTCCGGAAAATTAAAAGGGGGAACGTGTTACAGGATCAACAGCAGCAACACATACAAATACAGCCAATAATTTGGTTGTATGCAGGGGATAATCCCGGTTGGGATTGCTGGATGTTTTGTTGAGCTACGTAAATTGTACTTTTCATTGATTAAAATTTATATTCCCCGGGTATACTTTTTCCGGGACAGGAATTGGCACCTTCTCCATTTTGGAGGGTTGCCAGCGGGTTTTCGAGCCTGATCTCTCGCCGCTTCTTTATAAACCAAAATCCTTTTGAGGGGAATTGATTAAGGTATTGCTACCGATTAACGTTGACAAATATATGCGAATGCGGTTTTAATATCCAAATTATATTTTAATTTTATTGTAATATATAGTTAGCGTTCACTCATTGGCAACATAGTTCGTTACCCTCGAGCTTGGTATCACCAATCGTTCCTATGGAACGACATGTTCTATTTTGTCTGTCTTGTCCTAAAATGAGTTTACATAAAAGTAAACACAATGGAAAAGATAATT
>CBFGNE010000185.1:0-6892 GCA_965649995.1 uncultured Mucilaginibacter sp. | reverse complement strand
TCAGGCTTTATCTCAAAAAAACGGATCACTTCTGCATTAGGCATTTCCCAGGTAACATGTAATTCAAAATTACGAATGGTAATCCCCCTGAGTTTCATCTCCTGCGAAAAGCTAAGCCAATTGTTTGATTTTGAACTTACCCCGGCTTGTGCAACTTTAGTACCCATGCGTTTTTTGCGTACAAGCAGGCCTTCAAAAACCAGTTTATTAATTGCCTGCCTAAGCGTAGTACGTGATATGGCCAGCATTTTTGCCAGCTCGACTTCGTTGGGGATTAATTTGCCGTTTTGATATTCTTCCTCGGCAATAAGCTGCCTTAAAAGGGTTTCTGCCTGGGCGTGCAGCGGGATAGGGCTTTTATGATCTATAGAGTAGCGCATAATGGTTACAGTAATACAAGTATAATAAATTTTATCAAATAGTTGATATGTTGGTACATATTAACTATTAAAATGTGCTTAATGGTGTAATATACACACCTTGTGGTGGCAAAAATATAATTCAAAAATTAATTTGGATAATTAAATATTTTTTTATGTTTGTACATTATTACTTTATAAACCGAAAGTAGCGCCAAAATTTAAAGCATGCACCACCGAGATGGTGTTTTTATATCTAAATTAATATGTACATACATTACTACAAATAAATGAACACTGAAACTAAGAATGATCAGCATCTGGAGTTAGCAGAAAGCAGCCTTCGTAAAACATCGCAGTATCTTATGCCTGCTAAGTTGGACGGCTCATTCACCGGCCGTGGCGAATATGATGTGTACCCTTTTTGCAGTTTAGGCAACGGTAAGATCATTAGCGGATATGACGCATTGGCTGGTTGGATAGCACAGCAAAAAACGGTTGTGATTGATGGGTATGCCGGCGTTTTTTTCGATACCATTAAAGATGAATTAACCCGTTTGCTGGAAGGGGCAGGGCTGACAATTCATTGGGTAAAAACCGGGGATTTCTTCAAAAATCTTCAAAAATCGGAGGAATTATTTGCCCCGTACCTGGGCGAGTATGAATCGGTATGGGGAACTAAATGTGATTTAACACTGGCTGATTTTTTTAATATAGAAGAGCTTGCGGCACAGCAACCGGACGAATCGGCAACGATCAATATTATTATCGGCCCCGGTGCTGCTTTGGTTAATTGGGATGCTCCCGTCATTTATATCGACCTGCCCAAAAACGAAATCCAGTTCAGGATGCGGGCCGGTGCTGTCACAAACCTGGGTGCTTCAGAAATTGCCGAGCCCTTCCAGATGTATAAACGCTTTTACTTTGTGGATTGGGTGCTGCTGAACAACCATAAAAAAGCCATTCTCGATAAAATAGCAGTTTTTGCAGACGGGCAGTGGCCAAACACCCTTAACTGGATGTTTAAAAAAGATTTGGAGGATGGCTTAGATAAAATAAGCCGGTCAACCATTAGGGTACGGCCGTGGTTTGAACCCGGGGCATGGGGCGGGCAGTGGATAAAGGATCACATCAAGAACATCAACACAGATGTAGTTAACTATGCCTGGTCGTTTGAATTGATCGTGCCCGAGAACGGGATCGTTTTTGAAAGCGACGGCAACCTACTGGAAGTTTCCTTCGATACCCTGATGTTTCACAACAACAAACAGGTATTAGGTAAACACGCCGATATATTTGGTGACGAGTTTCCTATCCGTTTCGATTTCCTGGACACATTTGACGGCGGCAACCTTTCTATTCAGTGCCACCCAACGCTTAATTACATCCGCGAGAACTTTGGAGAGAATATCACCCAGGATGAGACCTATTATATATTAGACTGCGACAGCAACGCAAATGTATACCTCGGTTTCCAGGAGAGCATAAACCCTGCCGAATTTAAGGAGGTGCTGGAAAAAAGCCAGGCTACGGGTAACGAGGTAGATATTGAACAGTATGTTCAATCGCATCCTGCCAAAAAACACGATCTGTTCCTGATCCCTAATGGAACCGTACATAGCGCCGGCGCGGGCAACCTCGTATTGGAGATCAGCGCTACACCTTACATCTTCACCTTTAAAATGTACGATTGGGTGAGGCTGGACCTGGAAGGTAACCCGCGTCCCATTAACATAGACCACGCTTTTAACAACCTCAACTTTGAGCGCAAGGGCAGCCGCGTGCAGGAGGAACTCATCTCCAAACAACACGTTATTGAGCAGGCCGAAGGATGGCAAATTGTCCATGTACCAACCCATGCCGATCATTTTTACGATGTGCACCGTGTAGAGTTTGATAATCACATCACTATTGCCACCAACAATTGCTGCCATGTGCTGATGTTGGTAGAAGGTACTGCCATCAATATCGAAACTGCTGATGGCACCATTAAAGAATATGCCTATGCCGAAACGGTGGTAATACCGGCTGCAGCTGGCTCCTATAAACTAACCAAACTTGGCAATGGCCGCGCAAAAGTTATTAAAGCATTTTTAAAATAAGCATCATGAGTGTCGCTATAAATAGTTCAAAAATGGCAAAAAAAAGCAGTGTATATCTGTATTTGGTGTGCCTGGTTGCAGCATTGGGCGGTTTTTTGTTTGGTTTTGATACCGCAGTAATTTCCGGCACCATCAGCCTGGTAAAAACCGATTTTAACCTGAGCCCGGTAAGCGAAGGCTGGTTTGTAAGCTGTGCCTTGCTGGGCTGTATCATAGGCGTTAGCTTTTCGGGCAGGTTGAGCGATAAATACGGCCGGAAGATAGTACTCATCCTATCGGCCATTTTATTCCTGGCCTCGGCAGTTGGCTGCATGTTATCGGGCTCGTTCACTACCCTCATTATTTTTAGGTTGATAGGTGGTTTGGGTATAGGCGTAGCGTCTATGGTGTCGCCGCTTTATATCTCCGAGTTTGCACCGTCGCGTCTCCGAGGGATGATGGTGTCGCTATACCAATTGGCATTAACCATTGGTATAGTGCTGGCCTATTTCAGCAATGCCTATTTGGCAAACCATGCATCCGAGGTTCACAGCGGCGATATGATGCAAAAAATATTTTCGGCAGAAGTGTGGCGCGGCATGCTGGGCTTGGGTGCCTTGCCTGCCGGTATATTTTTATTGTGTTTGTTTTTAGTCCCCGAATCGCCGAGGTGGCTTCTTTTAAAAGGACAAGAGCAAAAAGCTGCGGACATATTAGTGAAGATAGATGGGGCGGATGCGGCCGTTAAAGAGGTAAAAGCTTTTAAAGAACAGGGCGACGACAACAACACATCCATAAAAGAACTATTTACCCCGGTTTACCGCAAGGCTTTGTGGATTGGCCTTCTGCTGCCGTTTTTATCGCAGGTGTGCGGTATTAATGCGGTGATCTATTATGGCCCGCGCATTTTAGAGCAGGCCGGGTTCACGCTGAATAATGCCCTCGGCGGGCAGGTTACCATTGGGCTGGTAAACGTGGTATTTACCTTTGTGGCCATTTTTACGGTAGATAAATGGGGCAGGCGCCCGCTGCTGTTTGTAGGTATAGGCGGCGCAGTGCTATCGCTGGTGGTTATCGGCGTGCTGTTTGCGCTTGGCTTTACCAGTGGCCCCTGGATACTCATCTTCATCCTTGCCTTTATATCCTGCTTCGCGTTCTCGTTCGGCCCGGTTTGCTGGGTTGTAGTGGGAGAGATCTTCCCGAATGCTATTCGCGGTAAGGCCATGGCGCTGGCTACCCTATCATTATGGGTGGGTAACTTTTTAGTTGGCCAGTTAACGCCCGTAATGCTGGAGGGCTTAGGCTCGGCATGGACGTTTTGGCTGTTTGCCCTATGCTGCTCGCCAGCATTTTGGCTCACCTGGAAACTGATCCCCGAAACCAAAGGGCGCTCGCTGGAAGATATTGAGGCCTACTGGAAAAGCACTTATAAATCCCCTAAACCTATTAAGTAAGAAAAAGACAGACGAAACTATTAACCATGCGGCTTGAAGACCGCATTAAAGTAACCCTAAAAGAAAATCCAAAATAAACCAATTGCTATGAGAATGAAATTATTACAAAAACAAAAAAAATTAAGGAGGCTATACAATGCCCCCTTCCTGCTGATGCTCTTTTGTATCGCAGTGCTTAACTGCAGCGTTGCACAGGCATCCGCCACCGTTGCTGCCAACACCATCGGGGTAGCCGATATTATCGTTACCGGGCGTGTGCTTGATGAGCAAAAGCAACCTTTACCGGGTGTAAACATCAGTATAGCCGGCACTACGGTTGGCACGGTTACCGATGTAAACGGTAATTATAAACTCACGGTGCCCGATGCTTATGCAGGCAGAAACCTTATGTTTTCGTTTATAGGCTATACTTCTCAGGAAGTTGCCATTGCAGGTAAAACACAGATCAACGTAAGCCTGGCGCCATCCAGCAAAAACTTAAGCGAGGTTGTTGTAGTTGGTTACGGTACACAATCACGTGTAACACTCACCGGTGCGGTTAGCCAGGTAAGCTCAAAAAGCATCGAAAATAAGCCGGTGCTAAACACGCTGCAGGCTTTACAGGGCGAGGCGCCTAACTTAATTATTCAGCAGAGTTCTCTTAACCCTGGTAGTAATGTAACCATCAACATCCGTGGTGTAGGTACGCTGGGTAATAACGACCCTTTGGTGGTTATCGATGGTATCATCGGTGGTAATATCAACACGCTGAATCCGAACGATATTGCAAGCGTATCTGTTTTAAAAGATGCCGGTTCGGCTGCTATATACGGGTCGCGTGCGGCAAATGGTGTATTATTGGTTACTACAAAAAGCGGTAAGCTAAATCAAAAGCCGGCTTTTACTTACAACGCCAGCTACGGTTTGCAAGACCCAAAAGTGCTGGTAAAAAAGGTACATGCCTGGGATAATGCTTATTACAAAAACCAGTCGCTGATAAACTCCGGCTTACCGCCAATTTACACACCAGATGATATCCAGGCATTAAAAGCTGCCGGCGACGGCACCTGGGATGTGGAGCACTTGCTGCACAACGCTCCGCAACAATCGCACAATGTAAGCATCAGCGGTGGTGGCGAAACCAATTCCTATTACCTATCTGCCGGTTACCAGGATCAAAAAAGCAACCTGATAGGCAATGGTGGTTCGGGAGCAGATTTTGGATACACCAAGTATAACGTTCGTTTAAATCAAACTTCGTTGATCGGTATCCTGCGTGTAAACATGATATTGAACTACACCAAAACCCGCAATAAAACCAACAGCGTTGGCGATAATAACATTTTTGCCGACGCCAACCGCGTTCCGCTGAACTACAGCTGGACAGACGCCAATGGTAATTACTTAACCAATGCGGTAGCCTCACAATACAACGAGTACGGCGTGCTTGAAAAAGGTGGTTTCAACCAGGCAGATAACGACGAGATCTTCGGAAACTTTAATGGGCAGGTAAATATTACAAAAGACCTGAAATTAACCGGTGTGTTTGGTGGTACTATTGCCAACAACGGCAATTTCTTCCGCCGTACAAAGGTTAACTATGTGCCCGCAGGTGTTTATGGCGATGATCTTTCGGTATTGGATAATAATGGCAAATCGCTGTTGCTGAATACCCAGTTATTGTTAGAGTACAATAAAAGGATAAAAGACCATACGTTTAAAGTGCTGTTCGGTGCATCAAACGAAAACTTTAGCAACCGGGGCTTCCAGTTACAAAAAACACTTACCGACCCTTACTTGGGTACCGCAACAACCGGTACGTTAATAGACGCTAACAACTCATTTAACAGCATTGCCAACGATCAAACAAGCCTTAACTCACTTTTTGGCAGGGTTAATTATTCTTACAAAGGCAAATATCTTTTTGAGGCCACGGTACGTGATGATGCATCGTCAAAATTCGCCAAAGGCAACCGCGCGAGCTTCTTCCCATCTGTAAACCTGGGTTGGCTGGTAACCGAAGAATCATTTATGCAGCCGATGAAAAACACCATCAGCAATTTAAAACTGCGTGCAACTTATGGTGTGCTGGGGAACCAAAATGTGGGCTCGTACCAGTATCAAACCACTTATTTTAACTATCCGAGCGCATACGGTTACAACAATTCTATAGTCGGTGGTGCGGGTTACAATATCAGCAATAAAGACCTTACCTGGGAAAAAGCAGCAACGCTTAACATAGGTGTAGACATGGGTTTCTTTAACAATGCCCTTACCGCATCATTCGATTATTTTAACAAAACAACCAGCGATATTTTACAGCCACGTTACGATGTACCAAAAGTTTTTGGCGCGGGCCTGCCCGATTATAACGTGGCTAAAGTGCGTAACAAAGGCTGGGAGGCGACCGTTAGTTATAACTTTAACACCAGTGCCGTATCGCACAGCATCAGCTTTAACATTGCCGATAGTAAAAATAAACTGCTGACATTAACAGGCGGTACTACAGAGCAGATCCAGAACCAGGATGTGTTCCAGCTGATCAGGAAAGTTGGGCAGCCCATCACCCAATATTACGGTTATGAAACCAATGGTTTTTTCCAAAACCAAGCCGATATTGATGCATCGCCAAAAATTGCAGGCACGGCAGTTGGCCCCGGCGACCTGAAATTTAAAGACCTTAACAAAGATGGTGTGATCGACGAAAAAGATAAAACCGTGTTAGGTAATCCTTTTCCTCGTTTCACATTCGGCTTTACCTATAGGTTGGCTTTCAAAGGCATCGATTTCTCCTTCTTTATACAGGGTGTTGGCAAGCGCGATGCATTTTTACGCGGCGAGCTTGTTGAACCGTTCCATTACAACTACGGGCAAACACTGTACGACCACATGACTAATTACTGGACGCCGGAAAACCCCGATGCAAGGTACCCAAGGTTGGCTGCTATCGGTTCGGCCTCTAATACTTATAACTGGCGCACCGGGTCTGACCTGTATAAGTATGATGCGGCATATGTAA
>CBFGNE010000184.1:0-6896 GCA_965649995.1 uncultured Mucilaginibacter sp. | reverse complement strand
GGCCGTTTGAAAAAAGGAGCAGCAATGCAATAATGCACCACCTAAAATGCAGGAAAAGAAATGCCATTTTCTCATATTACAATTTAATGCGCACACTAATCCCAGGCTATGCTGTTTTACAGTGGCTTGTTTTTATTTGGGGAATGGTTATAATTGAACACAAAGGATGGCAATAAAAACCGCAGAAAATACCATTAAAAAACAGCGATGGTTTTTATACAAATGTTGGTTTGATATTGTGTAAACTTGCTTTTTATGGGTACCAGTTTATAATTACCAAATACCCGCAGCAGTACCCTGTTACTGTAGCGGCACACCAATTATTTATTCTGAATGAATCAACTGATACTTCAGCAGGGGGCATCTAAAGAACTTGCGCATTTTCCGCACATTCTTGAATTTGCCCACAAAAAAAATAATACTATCCAACTCAACTCGTTCAGTAGTAATGTTACGGACTGCATTTGCCTGTATTATATTTTGGAGGGAAAGTTCACATGGATAATTGATTTACAGGAACATACTTTATATCCAGGGGATTTTGCAATGGTATTACCGGGCCAATGCATTGGTGGGCAAAGCAGCGTACTAAATATTGGCGCGCTTTTCTGGATAAAGATCTCTACCGAGGATGGCGGCAAACACTTGTTGGGTAAATGGAGCGGGCTAACTAAAAAAGAGAAAATATCTGTCGACCAAATTTTATTGGTAAACAAAGAGCAGCATATTTTAAAACTGAAAGAGGCACATTTGCTGATGAATAATCTGCAAGCCGAGTTACAAAATGAAGAAGTAGGCTTTTATACCCGCACAAACCAGTTATTGGATGAGCTTTTTATTTTGATAAGCAGGCAACTCATCAGGCAAAATAATTCAAGGAGGGATTTTCCGCAAACCTTCTTAAAGCTGGAACAAACGCTAAGGCAAAATCTTTCGCACCAATGGACGGTAGAAGAAATGGCAGCGCTAATTGGTATGGGCACTACCGCTTTTACCGAAAAAGTTAAAAACTACTCCGGATTTTCGCCACTAAATTATTTGATAAACATCAGAATTGCTGAAGCCACAAAGCTCCTAAAAAGGAATGAGGTAAATGTTACAGATATAGCGCTTAGCACGGGCTTTTATTCGTCGCAGCATTTCTCTACAACGTTTAAAAAACTTACCGGCTATACGCCAACCGAATTCAGGAAAAATAAAACACCAGATCATTAATATACATCATGAACTGTATCATCATCATAGAAATGGGCACAGCCGCAGTAAAGGTTTTTGCCTTCGATCTTTCCGGCAATTTAATAAGTTCATCTAAGGGGCATTACCCAACTTTTCATGAACAAACCGACCATAGCGAACAGGACCCTGAGCAGATGTTCATAACGATGTTATATATCTTAAAAAACCTCCTTATAGAGAAGATATACCCAAAAAAATACACGGTAAGCTGTATTTGCTTCGGCTCATCTATGCACAGCCTGCTGGCGGTAGATAAGGATGGAATACCATTAGGCAACGCCATTACTTGGGCCGATAACAGGGGCAAAAATGAAGCGGCTGAACTAAAAGCCAGTGCCCTTGGCGAGGAAATATATAAAGCCACCGGCACACCCATACACCCCATGTCATCTTTAATAAAAATTGCCTGGATGAAGAATAATGATCCTGCGAAATTCGGGCTGGCAAAAAAATTCATGCCGATAAAAAGCTATATTATTCAACAACTTACCGGGGCATGTGTAATAGACTACAGTATAGCATCTGCCACCGGGTTGATGAATATCCACAATTTAGCATGGGATGAAGCAGCACTGAACTTTGCGGGCATTACACCAAATGAATTACCCGCTTTGCATCCGGTTTTCTACTCGGGCGTAACGCTTAAAAAAGAATACCAACGGGTATTAAAATTGCTGCCAACAGTAAAAATCCTTATCGGATCCAGTGATGGCTGCCTGGCAACCCTGGGTGCTGGTGTTTGGGACAACGGAATGGCAACTATTACCATTGAAGACAGCGGCGCGTTCCGCATCATCGGCGACAAAATAATCGATGATCCTAAACAGCAAATTTTCAACTACCTGCTTACCGAAAAGCACATTATTACCGGGGGGCCAACCAGCAATGGCGGTGTGATATTTAATTGGTTTACCAAGCAATTCGGAGATTTTCAGAAGGCTTTTGATATTGATCAATCGATGGAGATGCTGATACAGGAAGCCGCGAGCGTTGAAGTAGGGTCGGGTGGGTTAATCTTCCTCCCCTTTTTGCACGGCGAACGCGCACCAATATGGAACCCCAATGCAAGGGGATGCTACTTTGGCGTAAATATCAGGCACGAGCGCAAACATTTTATTAGGGCTACAATTGAGGGGATACTGTACGAAATGTACAGTATTGGCCGTACCTTGGAAAAGCACCGAGATATACAAAGCTTATCTATTAATGGCAACTTTGCATCTATACCATTTTGCACGCAAATTATTGCAGATATATTTAACAAACCCGTAAGTACACTGAGCCACGGCGACAGTATTGGCAAAGGAGCGTTCCTGTTAAGCGCCACCGAGATGGGTATTTATCCTTCTTTGGAAGCAGCTTCTAAAACAGTTACAATGCATCAAACCTACTTCCCTAAAGCAGAAAACCACCAGGTATATGCGCAATACTTTAACGTATTTGAAAGCCTGATAACAAAAGTAGCGGATGAATTTGATGCCATTTCTGATCTGCAACAGCGTTACAGCCAATAGCAATTTAAGGTTGCATTAAGCCGCCCAATGGCTGTAGCGCAAAAGGGCGGCTGGTAGGCTACTGCTTAATGCAGGTAAACTTCTGCCTGCACCAGGCTGTTTTTAGAATTTGGGCCAACAAGCACCTTATACCGCCCCGGGCGCAACGTTAACTTCCCGGCCCGCTCATCCCATTTTTTGAGGTTGCTAACAGGTATAGATACTGAGACATTTTTTGAGGCGCCGGGGCTAAGGCTGATTCTATTAAATTGCCTTAATTCTCTTAATGGCAACAATTCATTAATACCATTTGGATATTGGATGTATATCTGAACAACCTCATCCCCTTTCCTCGCACTCAGGTTCTTTATCGTTACTGTCCCTGTTATTTTTCCTGTGCTTACTTTAATAGTATGTTTCGCAAAACTATAACCAAATTTGCTATAGCTAAGCCCAAACCCAAAGGGATAAGCTACCTCGCATTTAAAATACCGGTAGGTACGCCCAGCCATTGCATAGCTTTCAAATGGCGGCAAGTCGCTGTCGCTTTTATAAAAGGTTACAGGTAATCTGCCCGATGGGTTGTAATCACCAAAAATCACGTCGGCAATCGCCGCGCCCGCTGCCTGGCCACCATACCAACCGTTTACAATTGCCGGTATATGCTTATTTTCCCAGTCCATAGCAATTGCGCTCCCGGTCATCATTATAAGCACCACCGGTTTTCCTGTTGCGTATAACGCTTTCAACGTTTCGGTTTGTATAGCCGGGAGTGCAATAGATGTACGGTCTCCACCCGAGAACCCGGTTTGGCTAACCGGCATTTCTTCGCCTTCCAGTTCCGGCGATATACCGCCCACAAATACAATAACATCAGCATCGCTAACCCTAGAGGCGATATCTTCTGGTTTGTTTTCCTTCACTCTCCCCGGCAACATCTTTATCGCAGCAATTCTACCTGGGGCACTACCCTGGTAAAATTCAAGCACGACCTGATATTTCTTACCGGCCGTATACTGCTGCACAAAATCAATAGTGGTTGAGCCATGCTGCCCCCAGTCGGCAGCTTTTTGCACGCCATCAACCAATAAGCGGTAACCATCTCTTCCGGTGATTTTAAAACTGTAAAGCCCGGAGCTATCCGGAACAAAAACAGTGGACCACCGTGCCGAAAAACCATTCGCTTTTATGCCATCAACCACCTCACCGTTTTCAGGCCAGCGGTGTGCTATTGTCTCTTCATAACTGGTAAATACGGGAGTGCCGCTCAATTCGGTGTTGTTAAAATATTCGGCCTTGAAACCCTTATGCCGATCGATAGTGAGTGCGGCGGCATTGTTTATAGGATAAGCTACGCGGTTATCGGTATAGCCGGTTGCTTTTTCATAGTAAACTTTGGTACCCGCTCCAACTTTGGCTTTTATTGCCTTAAATGGAGTAGTGATTACCGAAGGGAACCCGTTATAATTGCCTAAAACAGATGTTTCATTATCGGCATTCGGCCCAATCACCGCAATCTTCCCGTATGTTTTTTTCAATGGAAGCAATTGCCCATCGTTTTTAAGCAGCACGATAGATTGCCTGGCCATTTTAAGAGCCAATTGTTGGTGGGGTTTCGACTCTAATGCGTCTTTCCCTATTAGGTTGTATTTGCAATCCTTATCAAATAAGCCCAGTCGGAAACGGATACTAAATAACCGCCTTACCGAAATATTTATCTGTTCTTCATCTATTAGTTTGTCTTTAACGCCTTGTACCAACGCCTTATAAGCATCTGTACCGCATTCAAGGTCGGTACCATGGAACACAGCATCCGCAGCGGCGCTTTCGGCATTTTTATGGGTTTTATGGTTCTTAAAAAAGTCATCAATTGCCCAACAATCAGAGGTAACGTAGCCGGTAAATTTCCATTTGTTACGAAGGATATCCGTCATCAACAGATCGTTGCCACAGCAAGGTTGCCCTCCTAAAGCATTGTAAGCACACATAACGCCCGCAACTTTTGCATTTACGATGAGTTCCTTAAACGCCGGTAGGTAGGTGTCCCAAAGGTCATAATTGCTAACAGTGGTATTAAAAGTATGTCTGGACGACTCTGGTCCGCTGTGTACAGCAAAATGTTTGGCACACGCCGCAGCCGTGAGGTAATGCGGGTCAGTACCCTGTAGGCCTTTTACAAACCCTTTTCCAAGCTGGCCGGTTAGGAAGGGATCCTCTCCGTAAGTTTCCTGTCCCCGCCCCCATCTCGGGTCCCTAAATATATTGATGTTCGGCGTCCAATAAGTAAGCCCGTGGTAAATCCCTGTACCTCCTTTGGCTATAGATAAATTATAGATAGCCCGCCCCTCTTCGGCAACGTAAATCCCCATCTGTTTAAAAGCAACAGGGTCCCAGCCGGCCGCCATGCCTATGGCTTGCGGGTAAACGGTAACGTTATATTCGGTTCGCGCCACGCCGTGTAGGCTCTCGTTCCACCAGTCGTAAGCCGGGATTCCTAATCTTGTAATTGCAGGTGCCTTATTTAGCATCTGCATTACTTTTTCCTCCAATGTAAGCCTTTTTACTAGGTCAAAAGCCCTTGTTTCAGCGCTAAGTTTTTGATTTTGGAACGGCAGTACAGTATTTTGTGCTTTTAAGTCATTAAACAGATTGCCCCAAAGGAAAACGCTGCACACCGTAGCTTTTAAAAATGGGTTGCTCCATCTCTTTTTTAAATACCTCATGTATAATTGTCAGATTTTATTAAAAGATGTTACTTAAGCCATAAACATAGCTAGCGAAACACTCTTTATAATTGGATCGGCAAATTATAGATTTCGCTGGTTTTTCACTTCTAATAAAGACCCCTGTTGATTTTTACACAAACAGCCCTGTATACTATAGCACCAAAGCAACGTTGTTGAAGACTTCTTTAGTCTCTCAACAAACGGACTTCGTAAACAGGGCCTGCAACTGCACCGTTTTCAGCCGCAATTTTAACCCTTAAAGATTGGTTATCGGTATATTTAATATCACCGGACAAGGTGTAAACTTCGGTAAAAAACTCATCTTGCTTACCATTCTGTAAATCAACTTTTGATAATTCCTGCCCGTTGATCAAAATAGAGAACCTGTGGTTTCGCTCCTTGCTGTAAAAAGTTATACTCAACTTTTTGGCTTCGTGTTTTTTATCGGTAAGCAAATAACTAAACCACCCGTTGGCAGCACGCCAATGCCGGTTAAAATTCACGCCGCTAAACGCCTTTTCGCTTTCCATAAAATGGTCAGATTCCGGCTGCTGTTCGCCTGTATTAACCACATCGATGGTTTTAGCCGCAAGGTTGGCTACACTGGCATCCTCTTCTGCCAACTTTGCCTGTAAAGCGGCAAAATTTTGTTTAGACTCTTTGCGCCAGTACACCACATACCTGGCATCGTGAATTTTATAAAAAGGCACCAACTTTAAATTTTTATACTTAGCCGGAAAAATCAAATTCTGAGCTGTAAACGTTAGTGGCGCACTTTTATCCATGCCTATCAGCGAGGAATCGTTCTCAGTGTCGCTTACGAAAGCCGGCATTTCGGTTATTTTGTATAATTCGCCCTTGGCAACATGCCCCATACGGCTATCATCCGCGTTGAGCCCTTGTTCGTTGGCAGTATCAATTACTGATGCCAGCACAATAGGCCCGCGTAATACCGCTTCGTAATTAGAACCATCCGGAAGTTTTTCAATGCTGGTCTGCATTGGCAAGGTGATTGTTATCAAATCTCCATTTCGCCATTTCCTCTTCAGTGCTACATAGGAAGAAGCTGTCGCCCTAACCTGTTGGGTAACGCCATTTATTTTTATGCTGAGGCTCCCCGCTTTTACCCATGCCGGATACCTAATATTAAGTGAAAAATCGTTTTTAACGAGGTTATTAATTTTCAACTGCGTGGTATTGCTTTCCGGAAAAGCAGTTACCTGCGTTAAAACCAGGCCTTTCTGCTTCCATTTTAGCTGTGATGGGATAAACAGGTTCACAAACAAATCAGTTGCCGAATGGCTGTAGATCATCTTCGCATATTTAGCATGGTTTTCCATACCTGAGCCTACGCAGCACCACATACTGGTTTGTGGTTGAGAATAAACGCGGTAATGCCCCGGGCGCATTGGCGTAAAGTATACAAATCCGCCTTTGCCAG
>CBFGNE010000183.1:0-6935 GCA_965649995.1 uncultured Mucilaginibacter sp. | reverse complement strand
CATTTTAGCCTGTGCCCGCTAAAGGCTATGGGCTTTACCTGGTGCCCGGGTTGCGGCATGGGGCACGCTATAGCCTACCTGTTCCAGGGCGATATAAAAAAGTCTTTCAACGCCCACTGGCTGGGTATACCGGCGGTACTTGGCATATTTTACCGGATGTACACCCTGCTATTCCCGGTAAACTATCGTGCCCGTATGCAGGGGCACGATACTCACCGATAAATTTTCGCCCTTTAAAAATCCGCCCGCCCTTCACCGCAAATTTTACCGCTTTTACCGATACTTTATTATACGCCGCCAGTTTTGTATTGGTGGTTTTTTATTATGATATTAGTTTTACATCATAAATCATCACAAACACTTAAAAAAGTAAGAAAATGAACATGTACCAAGACCCTTATATGCCCTTCTCAGATATGACTGCTGAAGAAATGGGCTCTCTGCAACAGGCCACAAACGGCCTTACCGAAAAGCAGAAACAATACTTTTACATGGTTTACCAGAGTAAAAGAAAAAGCCAGCAGGATATGCTGATCTTCTCGCTGGTGGGCTTGTTTTTAGTGCCGGGCCTGCAGCGCTTTATCACGGGCCAAATAGGCATGGGGCTTTTATACCTGTTTACTGTAGGTTTTTGCTTCGTTGGTTCGATAATCGATTTAATTAACCACAAATCGTTAGCAAACGAGTATAACCAAAAAATGGCTTACGAAAGCTTCCAGATCACAAAAATGGCCGTTCAGGAATAATATATTTATAACCATCAACCCTACATACACAATGAAAACCCTTAACAAAACCAGCAATAAATTAACCGTTCGCTTCGATAAAGAATTGCTGAACTTATTGCAGAACGACCTGAAATCTGTCCGCGCTAAAAAAGCCTGATAGGTAAGATATACGAAGGGCGATTGGCCCGGTAAGACCGAAACGAATGTAAGCATTGGGAAGGGCAGGGAGGCCCGGCGGCGATTGCCCATCAAAGAAAATATTACATGCGTTTTGGTCTTTGTTTATTTAAAAAGGGGAGATTTTTTACGCGGCGAGTGCCTCGTCGCGAGTAGACTCACCCCCAGCCCCTCTCTACTTCGTAAAGAGGGGTGTTCTTTTTTGTTTTTTTCACCTTCTTTCCGCTTGCGGAGAGAGGGTCGGGCAGCGAAGCGTATCCGGGGTGAGTCAACTCATCAGATAGTGCCCCAAATAAAAATCCCGTCAATATTTTCCAATCTCGTCAATCCTATACTACCTTAGCTAATATGAAATTAGCACAACTCACCGCTTACCTGGAAAGCCTGGCCCCACTGGCCTATCAGGAAGAATATGATAATTCGGGACTGATAGTAGGGCATCCGGATGCAGATATCCACCAGGCGCTCATTTCGCTGGATTGTACTGAAGCGGTTATAGATGAGGCCATTGCCACCGGCTGCCAGGTCATCGTATCGCACCACCCCATTGTTTTTAAGGGATTAAAAAGGTTCAATGGCAAAACCTATGTGGAGCGCGTAGTAGAAAAAGCTATCCGCCACAACATAGCCATTTATGCTATCCACACCAACCTGGATAACATCATGACGGGAGTTAATGCCCGCATCTGCGAGACGCTGGGGCTAAAAAACAGCCGTATCCTCGCGCCCAAACATCAGCTGCTAAAAAAACTGGTTACCTATGTACCCGTTGCCCAGGCAGAGGAAGTGCGCAGTGCCTTATTTGCTGCTGGTGCCGGCAATATTGGCAACTACAGCGAAGTAAGCTTTAATGCAGAGGGCTTTGGTACCTTTAAAGCAAACGAACATGCCAACCCCTATGTGGGCGAACCCGGCAAACGCCACCGGGAACACGAGATAAGGATAGAAAGCATTTACCCCGCCAATCTGGAGAGCAAAATTATTATGGCTTTGGTGCTGGCACACCCCTACGAAGAAGTGGCCTACGACCTGTACACACTCACCAACCAAAACCAGCAAGTAGGCAGCGGGATGATAGGCGACCTGGAAAACCCCAAAAATGCCGACGCTTTTTTAGCTTTTGTAAAAGAAAAGATGCACGCCAGCGTGATAAGGCATACGGCATTTACCGGCCGGCCCATTAAAAAAGTAGCGGTTTGCGGTGGCTCGGGAGGGTTTTTATTAAAGCAGGCAATAGCGGCCGGTGCCGACATTTTTATTACTGCCGATTACAAATACCACGAGTTTTTTGATGCCGAAGGAAAAATAGTGATTGCCGACGTTGGACATTTTGAAAGTGAGCAATTTACGCAACAATTATTGCATGAAATTATTCAAAATAAATTTGTTAACTTTGCGGTCCGTTTAACAAAAGTAAATACAAACCCCGTCAAATATTATATTTAATGGAACAAACCGTAGAACAAAAGCTTAAAGCTTTATACGACCTGCAAACCATCCACACCAAAATTGATAAAATTCGCCAGGTACGCGGTGAATTACCTATGGAAGTTGCCGACCTGGAAGATGATGTTGCCGGATTAGAAACCCGTATACAAAAAATAAAAAACGAGCTTGATGACCTTGAGGACGAAATTGTAACCCGCAAGAACCTTATTAAAGAAGCACAAGCTAATACAAAAAAATACGAAGCGCAGCTAAACGAGGTTAAAAACAACCGCGAATATGATGCTATCTCAAAAGAAATTGAGATACAAGGCCTGGATATACAAGTAAGCGAGAAAAAAATCCGCGAGTTTGGTTTCGAGATCTCTTCAAAAACCGCTATCTACGAAAAAGCACAGGCCGACCTTGATGCCCGCCGTGCAGATCTTGACGCTAAGAAAGACGAGTTAGGCACCATTACCGCCGAAACTGAAAAAGAAGAAAACGAATTAAATGCACTGGCAGAAAAGGCTGTGCCAAATATTGAAGAGCGTTTACTAACTGCTTACAACCGTTTACGTGGCAACGCAAAAAATGGGTTAGCTGTAGTAACCATCCAGCGCGATTCTTGCTCGGGCTGCTTTAACCAGATCCCGCCACAACGCCAGTCGGATATCCGCCAGCGCAAAAAGATCATCGTATGCGAGCACTGCGGCCGTATATTGGTTGATGAGCTGATGGCTTTGGAAGAAGAGAACGCATAACACGCAACCACTTATAAATTTATATTTAGAAGGCCCCAGCTATGGGGCCTTTTTTGTTGGTGTACATGTAGCCGCAAACCAGTAGTAGGCCAAGCAAGAAACCGGAAATGGCCGTTACGATAATTTCACCATACGGAAACCCACCTTGGCTGCCCCAAATGTTAAAGGATGCGATTGTTTTTATAGCCAGCACCGCCAACATTATAGCCAGTACACAAATCCAAAACCGGCCTTTATTTTGCCTGCCTGTTGCCTCGCCGCTTGGCAGCCGTGTAATTGCATATCCGATAATGCTAAAACCAAGCACCGTACTGCTATGCTGGAGTAATTTATAAACAAAAACCGGGTGCCCCGCTACGCTAATAGTGGAGGTAAACACAGGAAAGTGCACGGCAAAAAAGCGTTGCTTGTGCGTAAACCCGTCCCAAAAAAGGTGCGACGCTGAACCTATCAGCAGGCATATTGCAATAATAGCTATGCTGTTTACAGAAACCCGGCCTGCGGTATTACTTTTGTAGGCAGAGAACCGGCCGTTTAGATAAACCGGCAAGTGGTCTATAAGGGTGTTTTTTATTAAACGCTGATATACAAAATAAATCAGTAAGCCCAGCGGCAAGTCGAACCAAAATAGGCCCCCAACGCTATGCCCGTAAATACCTATCAACTTCATTCTGATAAAATATTCAAAGTCGGGAATCATACTGCCTATTATTAAAGCCGTTAACGATACGAGCCGTTTAGGCAATTGATATAAAGGCAAGACAATAGCGGGGTGTGCAAAGGTGAAAGGCATTAGGCTAATTTATAAAAAAGAATGCTCCCGCAAGGGAAAACTATCCATGTACTTGCGCCCTTTATCCATTTACCGGGATAGCGCTATGCTGCACCTTTGTATTGTTAATAACAACAAACAAAAACACAGCAAAATGAAAAAGCAATTTATAGTACCCACCCGCGATGAAGTAACCCCAACCAACCAGGCAATATTTGATAACTTGAAGAAAGCACTTGGCTTTGTACCCAACCTGTACGCTGCCATCGCTTATTCCGACACAGGCCTTGCCCGCTACCTTGCCTACCAAAACGCGAAAACAACATTAACCAATAAAGAAAAAGAAGCCGTTAACCTGGTTGTAAGCCAGGTAAACGATTGCCAATACTGCTTAAGCGCACACACCGTAATTGGCAAGATGAACGGCTTTAGCGACGAGCAGATACTGGACCTGCGCAGAGGCAAAAGCGAAAACCCTAAGCTGAACGCTTTGGTACAAATAGCAGCTGATATCACCCGAAACAGGGGCAACGCAGCCGATGAAACCGTAGCCGAATTTTATGCAAATGGCTACACCAACGAAAACCTGGTAGATTTAATTTTACAGATAAGCGATAAAACCGCTATGAATTACCTGCACAATTTAACAGATATTGCGGTAGATTTCCCACCGGCACCGGCATTGTAATAATGCCGCCCGGCTTAAGCAAATTAGATATGAGTGCAGAAAACAAACGATACCCGCTACCTCCCTTTAATATGGAAACCGCCTTACAGAAAGTACAAGCAGCAGAGGACGCCTGGAACACCCGCGACCCGGAAAAAGTGAGCCTGGCCTATACGGTAGATTCGGAATGGCGCAACCGTACCGATTTTATAAACGGGCGTGAAGAGATCAAAGCCTTTTTAACCCGCAAATGGGATAAAGAGCTGGATTACAAACTGAAGAAGGAGTTATGGGGCTTCCGCGAGAACCGCATGGCGGTGCGATTTGAATATGAGTGGCACGATGAAGCCGGGCAATGGTACCGCAGCTACGGCAACGAACTTTGGGAGTTTGACGAGAACGGCTACATGCAAAAGCGCTTCGCCAGCATAAACGACATGCCCATTGCCGAAACCGACCGTAAGTTATAAGTAATGACAGAGCAGCAAAGCTTTACTTTGGTAAATCCGCAAACCGGAAACCTTGCCTTTAAACTGTTCGCATTTAGCGATAATAGTTATTTCGACCATGTGCAGCGGAATAACTATTATTCGCTTATCTGGGTAAAGGAGGGGAGCGGTAATGCACGGGCCGATTTTAACGACTACTCCTTTACAGCCAACACCCTGTTTGCTTTTGCGCCTTATCAGCCCTTTATGTTCACACCTAAAGACGGGATAAGCGGGCTCGCGCTTCATTTTCATCCTGACTTTTTCTGTATCCATAAGCATCAAAAAGAAGTGGCTTGTAACGGTGTGTTGTTCAATAATATTTATAACCCGCCCTATTTGCATTTAGACGAACCCGCCACCGCAACCATGGATATGCTGCTGGCGCAAATACGTGCCGAAATGCAAAACCCGGCGCTGGCACAGTATGAGCTTCTGGTGTCATATCTTAAAATATTACTGATAACCGCTTCGCGCCTAAAAACACAACAGCAACCTGAAGCGGAGAAAGCGACAGCCGGCAGCAAAGAACCCTTCATCCTGCAAAAGCTAAAGGACTATATAGAGCTGCATTTTAAAACCCGGCACGCCGCCGGCGAATATGCCAACCTGCTTAACATCACACCCAAGGCCCTGGCCAAGATCACCAAGGCGCATTTCAATAAAACGCTTACCGACCTGATCTCCGAGCGTATTATCATCGAAGCCAAACGCGAACTTTACCTCACCAACAAACCCGTAAAAGAAATTGCCTATGAACTGGGCTATAACGACGAAAGCTACTTTAGCCGTTTCTTTAAAGCCAATGCCGACGTAAGCCCGCAATTGTACCGCGATACGGTTGGGTTTAACCGGATGGGTGAGAATGATCTTCAGCGGGCGCAACGGCCGTATGCGGGGTGATGAGCTTTGGAAGAAAAATTTGAAACAGACAAGGCATTTATAATTTATATTTTAAGGGTGCTGGATGTTTTTCAGGGTCAGCAATCTTTAGCTATATTTATAACAAAATACAGTAGGCGCTAAGCCGTGTTAACCTATTACCTGAACAATTAACATGAAGAAACTTATATTTTTCCTGATACTCACTATTCCGTTTAAAAGTATAGCGCAGGCTTTCTACACGGGGTTGTATGGCTTTAAACTTGAGCAATACAGAGCCTCTGCGGCAACGGAATTGGGCAAACCGTTTAAAAGCGGAAAGTTTGACGATGGTTTTGAATACGAGGCGTTTGCATTAAAGCCGGATAAGTCCTTGTATATGATATTTGAATACTCGGCGGAAGAGAAAGATGTTATTTGGAGCATCCAGATTTCGGGGAACATCAACTCGGACGATGTTGGTTTCAGAGGTTTAAGGCTGGGGATGAGTAAGGCGGAAATTATAGCCTTGTTGGGTAAACCATCGGCAATAGAGAACGTTGGTGAATACGGTGACAAATGGGTTTACGATGGCACTAACTTTTCCCTCGAGGTAAATAAGTTGGAAAAGCTATCCAGCGTAAAGATAATGGATACTTCACACGAGCTGTTTCCGAAGGGCCCGGATGTTAAAAAGATCCCATCCTTTGATAGAATCCGGACTGTGCTGAACTCTGGTAGCAATGCTGATATTTTGAACCTGCTTTCGGGCGATGTGGAGGTTTATTACAAGGAGAAAGTATACGCCTTTGAGAAATCGTTTAAAACGGAGGGGGCAACCGATTACTCTAAAATCTTATCTATTATTAAAGCAATCAGTAAGGACCTTGCCACGGTAGACATCCACAGTAATTATTATGAAGAGAACATGCGCATTGCGCAGGGAACAGATGCGAGGCATGTAATAAAAATTAAAAGCGGCCATCAGATAAAGGAAATTGTGCTTAAATACTTTGGCGGCGAGTACTATATTTACGAAATAAACGCCAACGA
>CBFGNE010000182.1:0-6951 GCA_965649995.1 uncultured Mucilaginibacter sp. | reverse complement strand
GCAAAGGAAACCGAAGCTTTTTATGGCAGTGCTGCCAATACGGTAGGGGCATTGTACAAGCCGCAAAGCATCATTAACA
Source organism: uncultured Mucilaginibacter sp. (assembly GCA_965649995.1). GTDB lineage: Bacteria > Bacteroidota > Bacteroidia > Sphingobacteriales > Sphingobacteriaceae > Mucilaginibacter. Next base: position 6,872 of record CBFGNE010000182.1, on the reverse strand, counting down.
CGCACCAGGAACGGGAAACGGGTTCCAATGGCTTTGCCATTTCGCCCTCTCGCACCGCAAGCGGGCATGCTATGCTTTATATAAACCCGCATGTGCCGTTTTATTTCCGCAGCGAAGTTGGCCTGCACAGCCAGGAAGGCTTGGATGCTTACGGCGCAGTTACCTGGGGGCAATTTTTCATTTACCAGGGCTTTAACAGCCACTGCGGCTGGATGCACACCAGCAGCTATGCCGATGTTGGCGATATGTATGCCGAAACCGTGGTTAAAAAAGATGGCCAATGGTTTTACCAATACGATGGACAGCTGAAGCCGGTAACCGTTAAAAAACTAAAAATGATTGTTAAAAAAGGCGACGGTACAGCGCAACAAAACATCACCGCGTACTATACACATCATGGCCCGGTACTGGCTGCCCGCAATGGCAAATGGCTGGCACTAAAACACTATAACCGCTCGTACAAGGCTTTGCTGGAGTCGTGGCTGATCACCAAAGCAAACACGTTGGCCGAATATAAAAAGGCCATGCGCTTGCTGGCAAACACCAGCAACAACACCGTTTATGCGGATGATAAAGGCAACACCGCTTTTTGGTACGGCGATTTTATGCCCAAACGCGACCCAAAACTCAACTGGGCCATCCCGGTAGATGGCAGCACATCTGCCACCGAATGGCAGGGGCTGCACAGCCTGGATGAACTGGTGCAGGTGCATAACCCGGCCACGGGGTATATTCAAAACTGTAATTCATCGGTATTTACATCGGCCGGCGCGGCCGGCCCCGATAAAAGCAAATACCCGCTTTACATGGCTCCCGATGACGAAAATTTTAGGGGCATTAACGCCATCAGGCTTTTTAAAGATGCTAAAGGCCTCACCCTTGACGGGCTGATAGCAAAAGGGTACGACCATTACCTGGCAGCATTCGACGAGTTGTTGCCGCCGCTTTTTAAGGCTTATGATGCCGCCCCCGATAGCCTTAAAGCCAAACTTGCCGAACCCATTGCCATCCTGAAGGCCTGGGATAGGCGCAGCGCTGCAAACTCGGTAGCAAGCACCCTTGCTGTTGAGTGGGGTACGCTGGTGTTTAGGGCCATGCCGCCACCGCAGCCCGGCGAAAATAGTTACATTGTAAAACGCCTGAAAGAACTGCTGCAAACCCTCCCGGCAAGCAACCACCTTGATATGCTGGGAAAAGCATTAAACAGCCTGCAAAGCCGCTACGGCACCTGGCAGGTGCAATGGGGCGATATAAACCGCTACCAGCGCCCCGCCGACGGAGTAACCTTTGACGATAAGCAGCCGAGCCTGCCGGTAGGGGCAACCTCATCAAACTTTGGGCAGCTGCCATCCTTTGTAAGCCGGGTAATGCCGGGCACGCAAAAGCGTTACGGCTACTCGGGCAATAGCTTTATAGCCGCTGTGGAATTTGGGCGTATAGTAAAAGCAAAAACTATTATTACGGGCGGGCAATCGTTTGATGCCGCATCGCCAAACTTTACCAACCAGGCGCAGGGCTATATTGATGGGAAATTTAAGGATGTATTATTTTACAAAGGCGATGTATTGCGGCATGCTGTAAAAACCTACCATCCGTAATTTTAATTACTGCCGTATTTGTGTAAATTGGTGCCACCAAAACCCGTCTCATTTGAAATTTTTTTACGCCCTTGTATTCGTATTATCTGTCACCATTTTAAGCATTAAAGCTAATGCTCAAACATCACGCTATGGCCAAATTGATACCGCCGACCTTAAACTAACCTCCTGCGATTTTGATAAGGGGGCAAATGCAATGGTGCTGTTTGACGTGGGTAAAATAACCTATACTAAGTATGAAGCCCTGGTAATGGAACGCCACAGGCGGATAAAGATTTTTAACGATAAAGGCACCAGCGAAGCCAATATACGTTTGGAATATTATGGCGGGCACAGCATCGAAGATATTAAGAACGTTGAGGCACAAACTATAAACCTGGCGGGCAATAAGATTGTTATAACACCTTTAGATAAAAAACTTATTTATACCATAAAGGTTGATAAGCAACGTCGCGCTATTGTGTTTACATTGCCAAACGTTAAGGCGGGATCTGTTATCGAAGTTAAATACACCTTTAAAACAGATTATGGAGCAAACTACCCCAATTGGCTTTTTCAGGGGGTGATACCCACCCGTTACAGCGAATTAAACGCCGACCTGATACTTAGGTACAAATTTAATGTCATTAAAAAAGTGACACAAAAGTTTGTTAATGATACTTCCTTTAGGGTGAAAGATAGCTTTACGCGTACAAACGTATGGAGCCTTAAAAATATACCTGGCTTTAGGGTAGAGCCCTATATGCACTCGGTAGAAGACAATGTGCAGGGCATTTATTTTAAACCTGCGCGCATGTTTAGCTTTTGGGATGCAATAGCCAGGCAGATAATAGATGATGAGGATTTTGGCCGCCAGCTAAAATTGCCGCTGGATAAGGAAGCGCAATTAATTGCTGATGCAAAAGACCTTACAACCGACGACGAAAAAATAGCCTATCTGTTTAATACCGTTAAAAACACCATGAAATGGAACGAGACGGATAAATGGTATGCGGAGGACGGTATTCAAAAAGCATGGCTTAGCAAAACCGGCAACGCTACCGAGATCAACCTTATTTTGTACCACCTGTTAAAATCGATAGGCGTAAAGGCCACCTTGTTGGTGCTGGGCACGCGCGGGCACGGCGAGATCGAAACCGGCAACCCCAGTTTTGGGCGGTTAAACAAAACGGTGGTACGGGTGCCTATCGATTCGCTTAACTTTTACGTGATGGATGCATCGGGTAAATATAATACCTATAACGATACACCATACGAGTTGTTAGGGCTGAATATGCTGACGATTGACCCTGATGTGAGAAAAACCGATGTGATACAGCTTAAAACGGCAGTTCCTTCGAAAGAAGTGGTTTTTGTAAATGCCAAAATAAACCCGCAGGGCCAGCTGGAAGGTACTGTTCAAAAAACAAGCTCAAACTATAAGCGCACCAGCAAGCTGGAATTGTTTGATGATATAGGCGAAAAAAAATATATAAAGGATGAACTGGAAGAGGGGAATTCTAATTTAAAGGTAAGCGGGCACAAGTTTATTGATATGGAGGTAGACACGCTGCCACTGCGCGAGGATTTTGATTTTAAGCTGGAACTAACCGGTTCTGACGATAACTATATTTACGTTAACCCCAACCTGTTTACCGGGCTTGGGCAAAACCCATTTTTAAGTGAAAGCCGCTTATCCGATATAGATTTTATATACCTTAATACGTACTCTATAAACGGTAGGTACACCGTACCCGCTGGCTATAAAATAGATGTAATGCCGAAACCCCTTACCATTGTTATGCCGGATAATAGCATAACCTTTAAACGGTTTGTTGGCGAGTTTGAAGGGGCCGTAATCGTTAATTATGCCATAAGCTTTAAGAAAACAAAGTATGCAAGGGATGATTACCCCGAACTTAGGGAATTTTATAAAAAAATGTACGAGTTGCTGAATGAGCAGGTAGTATTGAAAAAGAGTTAAGCCTTTCATAAGCTTAAGTACTAAGCGCCGGCCCTCAAACTTTTCGTGCTAACCATATCTGTTTCAAATTAACCGGCCGGCACAGTTTTATTTACCGCAGCGTTTTATTATATTGGTTGCACCAAACCAATCATGTGAAGAAAATCCTTACACTCGCCTTTGTTTTATGCTGCCTTACATTAAAGGTTTACGCGCAAACCTCGGTATTTGGCGAAGTAGACACCGCTGACCTTAAAATGCCTTTGTGCAGCTTTGATAAGGGGGCAAACGCTATGATTCTTTTTAGCCTTGGCAGTATAGATTATGTTGGGTACGACGGGCTTGATATGATGGTGCATAAACGCATTAAGATATTTAATGAAAAAGGCTTGCCACAAGCAAACGTACGGTTGGTTTACGCAAAAGGAGAGCAGATAACCGATGTGCAGGCCGTAACAGTTAACCTGGTAAACAATAAGGCCGAGGCAACCGTTTTAGACAGGAAACTGGTATACACGCAAAACCTTGATAAGCAACACAAGTCCATTATATTTACAATGCCCGACGTTAAAGCCGGCAGTGTAATAGATATTAAATACACCTGGCATACACGGCACGATGTTAACTACCCCAGCTGGCTTTTCCAGGATTTGATGCCTGCACGCTTTAGCCAGCTGGTGGCCAACATGCGTAACGTTTCGGCATTTAATATCATCAAACGTACTACGCAGCGGTTTTCTATCGATACGGTGTTTAGTTCCACGGCCATTGGTTTTAAACATATTTGGGCCTTAACCAACATCCCTGGTTTTAGGGTAGAGCCTTACATGAGCTCTATCGAGGATAATTTCCAGGGCATTTATTTTAAGCCGCGAAACTTTAGCGCTAATTGGGTGCAGGTAGGCATTCAAATGTATTTCGAACCCGAATTTGGCGGGCAGTTAGCTATCCCAATTGACGGCGAAAATGATATCGTAGCAAAGGCAAAGAGTTTAAAAACCAATAACGAAAAGGTAGCCTATATTTTTAATACGGTTAAAAGCACCATCAAATGGAACCACATTAACCACTGGTACACCGAAGACGGCATAAAAAAAGCATGGGAAAATAAAATAGGCAACGCAACCGAAATAAACCTGATACTATACAGGCTGCTGCATTTGGCGGGGATACGTTGTTCGCTATTGGTGCTGAACACGCGGGAGTACGGCGAGATAGAGATAAATAATCCCGGCGTAAGCCGCCTTAATAAGGCGGTTGTAAAGGTGCCGGTAGATGCTTTTAATTTTTACGTGATGGATGCTTCGGGCAAGTTTAACACTTATAACGTTACACCCTCCGATCTGCTTAACCTTAACATGCTCACTATCGACCCGGACGGCAAGGTGCCGCAGATCATCCGTGTAAACACCGAAGGTTATTCGCAAAACCGCGTTTCGGTAACCGGTGCTATCAATGCAGGGGGCACAGTAGAAGGTAATGTGGATATTACCAGCTCGAATTACGAACGCACCAATACCCTGGTAAACCATGATAAGCTTGGCGATAAAAAATATACCGATGAAGTGCTAACCGGGGGCAACAACATGCTGAAGGTAAGTAACCTTGAATTTAAAAATATGGAGAATGACACCCTGCCATTGCAGGTGGCTTTTAATTTTAAACAGGAGCTTACCGAATCGGACGATAAGTATATTTACTTTAACCCCAACCTGTTTAGCGGGCTGGGGCCAAACCCATTTGTTAACGAGTTACGCCTTTCTGATATCGACTTTATCTTCACCAAGGTATATTCCATTAATAGCAGTTATAAATTGCCTGCAGGGTTTAAAATAGACGCAATGCCAAAGGCGGTTACGCTAATTATGCCCGATAATAGCATCACCTTTAAAAGGTCCCTTGGCCAGGTTGATGGCATGCTGATGGTGAGATACGTTATCAATTTTAATACAACCCGTTACCCGCGCGACCAATACCCCGAGCTGCGGGAGTTTTATAAAAAAATGTACGAGTTGCTGAATGAACAGGTGGTGTTGAAAAAGGGCTAAAGTTTTGTACGCTCCCTTAAACCAATGCCGGCTGATAAACTCGTTAAAAATAAATTATATTTGTTGTGGTCAACAAAATGAAGAGATACCTTTTTATACTGCTATTGCTTTGCCTGGGGGTTAGCGCCAATGCCCAAAGTATTACGTTTTACGACTTATCTAACCTCACCAACCTTACTGATGGCGAGGCGCATACCTATTTAACGCTTGGCAGGGTGTTTAAGCACCAGTATATTGAACAAGTGAACGGCCAACAAGTAGAGCATTTCCGCTCGGTTAACCCCAATTTAAAAGAGCAGACCATAATCATAGGCGTAAACAAAGTGCTAAATAGCCACACGGTGTTACGCAGTATTACCTACACCTCGCGCGATCCGCAACATATCGTAAACCTGGTGGGGCAGGCCAGCCGCAGGCTTACCCTGCAGTTTCAGGGTGCCGATGCTAATAATAATATTTACGTTTTCGATAACGATTTTTACCGCGTATCTATGTACATCAGTACCACCGAAAACAAAGGCTCGGTACAAATAGATCAAAAAGAATACATCGGGAATTGATCCGCAAAGCTCTTTTATTTCCCCAACAGTGCTGGGTCGAACATGGCCTTGTCAATCACTGCGTTTGGCACTATATCTTTATATGTTTCTGTTTGCAGCAGCTTATCGTTGATTAAAAATTTGCAATAGGTTTCGCTCCAGGTGCCGCCTTTCAGTGCGGTGTGCTGTTCAAAAGTGGCTTCTTCCTTGCCGTTTTTATCGTACTTAAAATAGCGCACGGCTACCAGTTTGGCTTTATCTATCCAAAGCTGGTTTACCTGTTCGCCGTCTTTATCGGCACCCAAAACATATACGGGTTTGCCATTATAGGTATCCTCATGAAACTTGGCCAGGTCGAATTTCAGTTCGGCAAAATGGGCCAGCACCTCGTCCATCGGTTTAAAGTACATCCCGCCTAAAAAGAAGATCAATTCGTTCTCTGCCTTATCTGCGCGTACCACTTTATTGGCACGGAACACGTACGATGAATCGCCCCGGTATATAACGCCGTTGCCGGTTTTTTCGCCAAAATCAATCCGTAGCCTGTCCGGGTACACAATATGCTCGTACCAGGTATCGGTACGGGCAACAGTATCGTTGCGGTAGCGCTGCGTGGTTTGTGTAAACGCAAGCGAGGTGTGCCATTTACCATGGTATTTGGCATACATTTTCTCCAGCACGGCGGTGCTGCTTAGCTTGGGGCCGCTAAAGGCCGATAGCGATATTAATGCGGTTACAATTAAGG
>CBFGNE010000181.1:0-6968 GCA_965649995.1 uncultured Mucilaginibacter sp. | reverse complement strand
GTTCATAATTTTTTAACTAACGCTATAAAATTCTCGCACCCCAACAGTACCATAAAAATAGCGGCCGAGAAAAAAAACGACATGGTATACTTCTGCATAACCGACCATGGCGTGGGCATGAGTGCCACGCAACTAAATAAGCTGTTTGTGAAAAAAGTTGATAGCCAGCAAGGCACCATGAACGAAAGTGGCACCGGGATGGGGCTTGTATTTTGTAAAGACCTGATAGAAAAATACAACGGCCAGGTGTGGGCAAAAAGCACATCAGGCGAGGGCACCGAACTGGGGTTCTCCCTTTCGGCAGGCGTTAACAAAACACCCCCCGAAAAAAGTCCCGCATAGGCCAAAAAAGCCTTTTTAAGAAAAGCAGATGCCAGTAATTGAACCGATGTTAACAAACCGTGAGTTTACTTACAGCAAAACAGCCAGACGCAACGGTTGTATTTTGGGCCTGGTTGCTACCGGTATTGGTATTTTTGGATTATATAAAGGGCTTATACCCGAAGAAATGCCATACACCAATATAGCATTGGGTACTCTTATTTGGCTTTTATTGGTGTTGGGGGCCTTACATTTTTCCCGTACAAAAATTACCATTACCGCAGAAGCGATTATACATAGGACCAATTACAGGACAAAAACATTGTATTTTGATAAGGCCAAAAGCTACAGAATTCAATGGTCCGCTTTAATTGTTGATCCTGTTAACAACGCTAATCCTACTATTCATATTAACAATTACACCTCAATAGTGGATAGCATTGCTATGCACACCCTCATCAGGAACCGGCTTAAACAGGTAGATAGCAACACCTACCAGGCAGAGCTGGATGCGGTAATGAACGACCCGGACATAGGCACAAGCAAAGCCGAACGGCAAAAAAAGCTTGGCACGGTCAGAAAGCATGCCTCTTACCTCAACAATATTGGTAAAGGCATAGCTTTTTGGCTGTTTATTTACCCTAACCCTTACAACATTGCTTTAACCATTGCCGTGCTTTACCCTTTTTTGGTGTTATATTTTGTGTATCGGAATGAAAAGCTCGTCACTTTGTACGGCGAAAAGGGAGATGCCTACCCATCCCTCACTTCTGCTTTATTTTTCCCGGCAGGCGTGTTGGCCTGGAGTGCCTTGATGCAATACCACCTGATGGATAATACCCGTTGGATAATGCCTTATGCGATTATATTGACGGGCATGTTTGTTCTTATAAGGTTAGTATTAGGTTATGATAGGCGCTCAGAAAAAAAGCAAAGCAACTGGCTCTACGCCGCAATTTTTGCGCTATTATATAGTTACGGCGCAATGGTTTGCGTGAATTGCAATTTCGATAACACAGGAGCAAATGAGTACAAAGTTAAGGTTTTGGATCAACCAAAACATTCCAGGCGTACTTTCCATCATCTAACCGTGAGCTTCTGGGGGAAAGAAAAAAATCTGAACGACCTAGTTGTAACCCGCCAGGTGTACCAACAAGCCAAGCCAGGCAGCTATGTAACGGTTTATCAGCAAAAGGGGCTGTTAGGCATCCCCTGGTATTATGTCGGGCTGTAATTACACCGCCGCCTCCTGCTGGCTCAAGCAGTGGAAACTCCCTAAACCCCATATAATATCTGTAGAATCAATACCTACTACCTTCCTATCCGGGAAGCAGCCCTGTATAATATCCAGCGCTTTATCATCGTGCCTGCTGCGGTAAGTGGGCACTACCACGGCTGCGTTGCCGATGTAAAAATTGGCGTAAGAGGCAGGTAAGCGTTGGCCGTCGTAAACAACAGCATCCGGCATAGGCAATTCAACAATATTCAGTTGCTTGCCATTGAGCAGGCGCATGGTTTTAAGGGTTTGCAGGTTCTCCCGTAATATGTGGTAATTCTCGTCGTTTTTATTTTCTTCCACCACGGTAACCACGGTATCGGTATTTACAAAGCGGGTGATGTCATCTATATGCCCGTCGGTATCATCGCCAATGATGCCATCGCCCAGCCATAGTACTTGCTCTACGCCGTAATAGTTTTGCAGGTAGCCTTCTATTTGCTTCTGGGTTAAATGCGGGTTACGGTTTGGGTTTAGCAGGCAAGCGGTGGTGGTAAGCAATGTACCGGCACCGTTAAAATCAACCGAACCACCTTCCATCACAATGCCCGGGTGATAAACCGGCAGGTTAAAATGATTTGCAATTTTGGTCGGGATAACGTCGTCCAGATCGTACGGGGGGTATTTATCACCCCAGGCATTATAGCCCCAATCTACAATGGCTTTTTCCTTGGTTTCGTAATTCACCAAAAATGCAGGCCCGTGGTCGCGGCACCAGGCATCGTTTGTGGGGAAATGGAAGAATTCTACTTTGCTTAGATCAACACCCGCCAGTTGCAATTGCTGCCTGGCAAACCATTCCATTGCCTCATCGGCCACATTAATACGTACTAACTGGCCTTCAGCCACAACCTTAACAAATTCGCAATACATAGGATAGATAATACCTAACTTGCCAGGCCATGAAGCCTCCTTGTGAGGCCAACTTAGCCACATAGCAGTTTGTTTAGCCCATTCTGCGGGGAAGTGTAGTCCGGTTGGTATATTGGTGGTACTCATGGTGTGCTGTATTTATAAAGCTGTCATTGCGAGGAACGAAGTGGTAAAGAAGTCTTTGTTATTTTAGTCGCCGTCGATGAGGCGTTTTGTTATCGGCTGGTATGAATCTATCCTTCTGTCTCTCAAAAACGGCCAATGGCTTCTGTAATAATCAGATTTATCAAGGTCTAACTCCATTACCACAACTTCCTCCTGATCAGGCGTGGTTTGATGCATTACCGCGCCGAATGGGTTGGCGAAGAACGACCCGCCCCAGAATTTTACGCCTGCTTCTTCGCCCACACGGTTTACGCTTACTACGTAAACGCCGTTTGCTACAGCATGCGAGCGTTGTATGGTTTGCCATGCGTTGTATTGCTCCACATTGGTGGCTTCGTCCTGCGTAGATGCCCAGCCGATGGCGGTGGGGTAAAACAGTATTTCGGCACCCATTAGTGCGGTTATGCGGGCAGCCTCCGGATACCACTGATCCCAGCAAATGAGTACGCCGATAGTTGCAAATTTTGTTTTGAAGACTTTGTAGCCCAAATCGCCGGGGGTGAAATAGAATTTTTCGTAAAAGCCAGGGTCATCCGGGATGTGCATTTTTCGGTATTTGCCCAGGTATTGCCCGTCGGCATCTAAAACCGCGGTGGTGTTGTGGTAAACACCCTGTGCACGTTTCTCAAACAGTGAGGCAATAATTACCACGCCCAATTCTGCGGCCACGGCCGACAGCGCATCGGTTGATGGACCGGGGATAGATTCTGCCAGTGCAAAATTGTCGTAATCCTCTACATCGCAAAAATAAAGCGATGTAAAAAGCTCCTGCAGGCAAACTATCTGTGCGCCTTTTGCAGCAGCTTCGCGCACTTTTACAATAGCTTTATCCAGGTTTTGCTGTTTGTTTGCCGTGCAAGTCATCTGCACCAACCCTACTTGTACTTTTCCCATAGCGTTAGAAATTTGCCGCAAAAATAGGTATTTAGGATCATGATTTCAGCGATTGCACCGAATGATTACACCGATTTGATTTTTGGATTACCCTGACTATAGAAAATGATTATAACGATTACATGGGTGAATGCAGCCTTGGGCCTATCGGTGCGATCAATGTTAAAATCTGTGAAATTGGTGCAACGAAATCGGGTTAATACAAAAAAAACATAGCTTTGCACCCGAATGAAAGACCTGATAGAAACCGAGGTAGACGAAACGGAGAAGGCTGTTAAGCCGAAAACGTGGAAAGATACCGTATGGAGCGTAACCAAAGTATTGCTAAAAGTTGCTGTAACCACGGGCTTGCTTTACCTCCTTTTTCATGGCAAGCAAGATCTTTTAAACCAGGTTAAATACCGGCTGCTGCATGCCAATTATTGGTGGATGCTGGCTGCGCTGGTAAGTTTTTTTGGCAGTATGGTGTTCTCGTCATGGCGCTTATCCAGCTATTTCAAATCTATCCACCTCCATCTTGACGCACGCTTTAACTTTCGTTTATACCTGCTGGGGTTGTTTTACAACTTTCTGCTGCCTGGTGGCATAGGCGGCGATGGTTATAAAATTTACCTGCTAAATAAAACGTATAAGCACCCGGCAAAAAAGGTGTTCTGGGCCATCATGTTTGATAGGCTGAGCGGACTTTGGGCCATTGGTTTAATTACCGTTGCGCTAATATTTTTTATCCCGCAGATAGATATCCATATCGGCATACCATTCGGTATTTTCACGCTTGCATCTGCTATATACTATTTTGTTGCCTACAAATTTTTCAGAGATTATACCCATTATTTCTTCGAAGGGCATTTAAAAGCCATCTGTGTGCAGGGCCTGCAAGTGCTGGCTATTGTGTTTGTGCTGCTGAGCCAGGATTTTACAGGCAAGTTTTCGCCATACTTGTTATCGTTTCTCATATCGGCGTTGGCAACTATAATCCCTATCAGCGTTGGCGGTGCGGGTATCCGCGAAACGGTATTTACTTATCTTACGCGCTGGTTCCCGATGGAAAAAAGCCTGGCTGTTTTCCTACCGGGTTCGTTTTACCTTATTTCGCTCATCGTGGCGTTTTTTGGTATTTACTACGTTTTGCGCCCGAAACGGCTTGAAGAAGGTTTGCCCAAAACTGAAACCGGGACCGAAAAGTAGCCACCACACCCTACAGTGTTTTTCGAAAAACGGAATTTAATTCGGGCGCAAATGCTAAAAAAAATATAATATTCCGAATTAAAAATCTATCAAATCATAATCGGTTATTTGCTGTTCCTCTGATAAGAAACCAATTAACAAAAGCCTTAAATGAGCCGATTTAATGATTTTAATAATGCGCAGGTTGCTGCGCTACCCGCGCATTTAAAACAATTTATTGTAGAGCAGCACTACGAGCATTACACCCCGATTGACCATGCCGTGTGGCGCTACGTAATGCGGCAAAATTACAGCTACCTAAAAGATGTTGCCTACTACCCTTACATTCCCGGGTTGCAAAGGGCAGGGCTAACGATAGAGAAAATTCCCGACCTACAGGAAATGAACGATGCTTTGGCCAAAATTGGCTGGGGTGCCGTTACAGTTGATGGCTTTATCCCGCCTGCGGCCTTTATGGAGTATCAGGCTTACCGTGTGCTGGTGATAGCAGCAGATATCCGCCAATTAAAGCATATCGAATACACCCCTGCGCCTGATATCATACACGAATCGGCAGGGCATGCGCCTATTATTGCCGATAAGGATTACCACCAATACCTAAGTTATTTTGGTTCGATAGGCGCTAAAGCGATGTTTAGTGCCCAGGATTTTGAATTGTACGAGGCAATAAGAACGCTATCTATTTTAAAGGAAATGCCCCATGCCGATGAAGCGGAAATAAAAAAAGCTGAGGATTTGGTAGCCTACCGCCAAGATAATATGGGCGAGCCATCTGAAATGGCATTGCTTAGCCGCCTGCACTGGTGGACAGTAGAATATGGCCTCATCGGCACCCTGCAGGAACCCAAAATATATGGTGCAGGTTTGCTATCTTCCATAGGCGAAAGCGCAAGCTGCATGCTGGATGAGGTAAAAAAATTGCCATACACCATCGACGTGGTGAAATACACCTACGATATCACCAAAACACAGCCGCAGCTTTTCGTAACGCCCACCTTCCAGAATTTGATAGATGTATTAGAGCAATTCGCCGATACTATGTCGTTTAGACGGGGTGGTATTTACGGGCTGCAGAAAGCTATCGACAGTAAGAATACCTGTACAGCGGTTTACAGTTCGGGTCTACAGGTTTCGGGCACGTTTACCCAATTAACAGCTGACGCAAGCGGCAATACTAGTTTCGTCAAAACCACAGGCGCTACCGCACTGGCTGTTGGCAACAAGCAATTGAAAGGGCACGGCAAAAGTTACCACAAAGATGGTTTTAGCTCACCTGTGGGGAAATTAAAGGGCTTTGATAAGCCTTTGGAGGATAATACTGTCGATGAACTAAAAGCAATTGGCATTGAAGCTAGCAACCACGCAACCCTTGCATTTGAAAGTGGCATTACCATTACTGGCAAGGTAAAAAGCCTGCATGCCGAAACAGGTAAACTACAACTCATCACCTTTACTGATTGCACGGTGAAGGATGAGACTGGTAACCTATTATTCGACCCAAGCTGGGGAGTTTACGACATGGCCGTTGGCGAAAACGTAACATCGGTATTTTGCGGTGCGGCGGATAAGGATGCGTTTTTAGAGATTGCTTATAAATCAGCTACCGCTACCCATCATCCCGAATACGATTTTAAGACATGCGAGTTGCACAAACTATACCGGCAAGTGCGCTATTGCCGCCACAATCACGGCGATTACCGCTTTTTGGGCAATGTATGGCTACAACTGCGTAAAGACCACCAGGACGACTGGCTTTGCGCGCTGGAAATACTAGAAATGCTGAACCATGAAGATGTTGAACAAACCCTTGCCGCCGAGATACGCCAATTTTTAGAACACAAGGCCGCCACCCAACCCGAATACAAAAAGCTGATAACCGATGGGCTGTACCTAATAAAGCACCCCGTGGAACAGAAATTGGTGGTTTAAATACAAATACTAAATTTGCGATAACAATTAATCATTCCCCCTTTAGGGGGTTAGGGGGCTCATGAACATTATTATAACAGGTGCCAGCAGCGGCGTAGGGTTTGAAGCTGTATTAGAACTCATCTTATCAGGCAAGCATAAAGTAATGGCTTTGGCCCGCTCGCAGGATAAGCTGGAGAAACTGCTCGAAATTGCCAAAGGGCTTAACCCCGATTGCGAGGTATTTGCTATTGCCTTTGATATTGTGCACGATGATTACGCCGGGTTGCAACAATTCATCGCGGCTAACTTTGATAATAGGATAGACGTATTGGTAAATAAT
>CBFGNE010000180.1:0-6972 GCA_965649995.1 uncultured Mucilaginibacter sp. | reverse complement strand
TTGTTTCAACAGGTCTTCCACCTTCGAGTTTGGCTGTATTACAAATGCTTTTGCATTGTATTCGGTAGTATCTCCTTTTATTTTAATGGCGGCTACGCTTCCTTTTATCAATACTTCTTTCAGCAACCGCGATTTTAGCGACATATTGATATTGCCAAAAGCATATTCGGTATGCACAGAATCTAAGGTGAATTTTTCTACATAGTCGGCATAATCCGGGTAGGTAACGAGCAGGATGAATTTGCCTTTGCCAATGTTAGCTATATTGAATGCGCCGCTGCTGCCGGCATGCGTAAATTTGCGCAGCGTTGAATCTTTTGCATTTAAAACACTTACCGAACTGTTTTGTAGCCCAACGTTAGCAACCGAATCGCGGATGTTACCTTTTACAGAATAATTTTTTTGCGCAAGGGAGGTAAATGAACAAAAGCAGAGTAGTAATAGTGCGGTAAAGGTAATTTTCATAGAGGTGGTTTAGAGGCTGCAAGATATAACTAAATTCTTAGTAGAAGAAACAGAACTTGTTAAATAGTGTTAAAAACAGCTCTTAGAGTGTTAAAATCACAATATTGTTACTAAAGCTTAACTACCTTCCCTTTGTAAAGTACGCTGCCATTAAGCGAAATGGTACAGGCATATACACCAGGGGGTATGTTTAAGGGTATCTCGTTTTGCAGCCCGTTAAAGGTTTTGTCGAATCGTAAAATACCCATGGTATCGCACAATTTCAGCTCGTAATCTTTAAGGTCGCCGCTCAAAACATTTAGACGCGTGGTAACCGGGTTAGGGTACAAGGTAAATTGTTGGCCGTGCAGCAGTACAGCGTTGGCATTATCCGAATAAATAATTTTGCTATCGGTAGTGGCAAGTTTTGCCCGGTAGTAGTTGATGCCCTTTCTTGGCGAGACATCTGTAAACTGGTAAATAAGTGCATTTGCAGCTACGGCCGTAGTGCCCATAGGTTGGTATTTATCTGTGCCGATAAGCTTTTCCCAAGTGATTTCTTTCAGGTTTACCACACTGCCAACTGATAGTGTTAGTTGTATTTTGCTATCTGAGGTTACATTGGCCAACAGGGTTTTTATGTAGCAGCCCACGCCTTGCGTAGTAGCATCAATGGTGTAACTCTTTATCCCTTCGAAGCCATTGCCCATAGCACTCACCGCAAAATAATTTGATGTTTGCATTGCAGCCGGAATGATGATAGTTGTATCGGCGGTTGTAACCAGCGCCTGTAAAATATCGTTTTTGATGCTGTATATGATATAACCCGTGGCGCCGGGCTGCGGGCTCCAGTGCAAAAGCGTTCCATCGGCGCAGTTGTAACCCACGTTAATGGTAAGCGGCCTGGAGATAGTAAACTCCGGGCTTATATGATCGCCGCCGTTAATGGTTAACCTCAGCATAGCCTGTGTAAAGGTATCGGGCGGAGCCCATTTGTAAAAACCGTCGGCCAGGTTAACATTGGCAACGGGCTGCCAGGTGGCACCATGGTTGTAGCTTACGCTTAGTTGCCCACTTGCGGTGCTGTAGGTGTTTTGCCAGTGTAGGTAATTATCCTCACCCGCAAATAGCTGGTTATTGGTTAAGGGGAATACCCACTCGAAATGGTTGGCTGCTATGGCCGAGTAAGTTATAGAGAAGGGCTGCGTGCCTGTTGCTACGCGGCTGCCTTTTACGCTGATGGTATAAACGCCTGTTTCGGGGTTTTGCAGGGTAACCTGCTCGGCGTTGTTCAGGGTATCGCGCCCGCGTGTTGCAAGTTTCGCGAGCGAATCTGCCGAAGGATAGCTGCTGAGTACCCATGGCAGTACGGTTTGGCCCGATGGGGTAGTAACGGTTAGGTCAAGGTCGTTTATTAACGCTAATGGGGCATTCAACGCTGCCGGGGCATCGTTCCACACTAAGGATATTTTTAACAGGCTGCTGTTGGCAGGCACGGTAATTTGATAACTGCTTTGCCCCTTGTTGCTTACGGTACCTGCTTTAAACCTGCCCTCGTTTAAAATCCTTGCCGCTTCCAACGCGTTTAATTTGCCGTAACCGGTTTTAAAATCTACCGCAGGTTGCCCAATATCATCGGCAGCGGTAATTAGTGCGCTTTTGATCAATGCGCCCGATGGCAGTTTTTGATATTGCTTTTTGTAGGCCTGTTGCAATAAGGCAACCGTACCCGAGGCCAGCGCCGCCGCGCCGGATGTGCCGTCTTCGCCATCGGCAACCAGTTCGGGCTTCACACGCCCATCGTAAGCCGGACCGGATGAACTTAACGTTTCGGGTACGTTGGTACGGCCGGTGCCGCCAATTACCAGCACGTTTTTAGCTTGTTTAAAGGTGCCGGAGAGATTAGCCACATTGCTTAATCCGTTGTAAATACCTGTCTCCGGTGTGGCGGTACCAACATTACCCGACGAGAATACATGCACCAGTGTATCTTGCTCGTACAGTTGCGCA
This sequence comes from uncultured Mucilaginibacter sp., assembly GCA_965649995.1. GTDB lineage: Bacteria > Bacteroidota > Bacteroidia > Sphingobacteriales > Sphingobacteriaceae > Mucilaginibacter. The sequence continues at coordinate 4,518 of CBFGNE010000180.1, read as the reverse complement.
TCATACGCGGCAGCTTCTATCCCGTAAAAGTTTTCGATGCCCACGCCGTACGAGTGGTTTTGAACGCTTATGTGGTGATTTTTAAAGTTTGGCGTGCTATCAGGCGCTAATCGGGCAAAATCCGAAGAGGTGAATTTTACTGCAGGTGCAGCGCCCAGCCCTTTTATATACGAATTGCCATTGCCGCCAATTAGGGTTGCCATAATGTTGGCATGACCCGAAACGTTTGGCGATACAGAGGCCGCAGCAAACGAACGCCCCATCAGGTCTATATCTGTTTCGTCGTAGTTTTCTTCTTTTAAGCTTACATTAATGCCGCTGCCGTTTATGCCGGGGTAATTACCGGTAATTGCCGAGATATTGTTTACAGCAAGGTCGATGTTATCTATCGCCAGTTCGGTATGTGCTTTACGCACCAGACCAGCAAAGGCGATATTGTCATTAGCCAATACCGCGCTAAGATGTTTTAAGGGAATTTTTATGGTGATGGCGTTGCCATTTGTGCCGATGATAGTGGTAGCGCGGCGTAACCTTGCGAGGCTGCTCTCATCGGCTTTTTTCAGTACAAGCGTTATAAGTTTTGAGCTGTTGGGGTGTTCTGCGATTAATTTGACCACCCCGTCATCCGCTTTCCAAAGCGAGTTTGCGGGGGCAACAATTGCCATATTGCCATCGGCAGTTAACTTTTGAGTTGAGGAAACCACATAATAATTATAAGACACCCTTTTTACGGGGCGGGCTTTCTGTGTGGTAAATGTTGCAGGGTTTTTAATATTTACAAGGTAATAGTACAGGCTGTCGGGCTGCTTTTCAGCGCCCATTTTATTAGCCGAATAAAAGGCGTTGATCCTTTTATCGGCACGGGTAGTTTGGGCTTCGCAAAACACAAAGCTTACAAGTAACAGCAAAAGGCAGATCCCCTTTTTTAACATAGGCATATAACAACATAAAGGGGAGTAAAACTCCCCTTTATGTAAAACTAACACTTAATTTTAATAAATTTTAACTTAGTATAAGTAGTTAAGCGCAACTTTATCGTTGGTGTTGAAAGTGCGGTCGCCGCCGTTTGAGCAGGCCAGCATCCACGAGTTTGCATCAGCACCTGATGGCGTGCCCGGGATAAGTATAGCGCCAATGTTTGAAGCACCTTCGTTTGTTGGCGTACCACCGCAGCTGTAAGACCGGTCGAAATAATCGGTATGGCGGAAGCCGATGCAATGACCTAATTCGTGTTGTAAAACTGAAGTTAAATAATTAACATCAGGATTGCTACCGTAAGCCTGCTCGTTGGTGTTCATTTTAATTTGTTTGTATGGCTCGCCGGCTTTTGTTGGGAAACCAGATGAACCTAAAGTGATATAGCCACCGCTTGGGCCTTGGTTAAAGCCAACTACATCTATCTGTCCCCTTGAAGCAACCACCTGGAATTTTAATGTTAAGTTTAGCGCGTTGTAACGTGCAACTGCATTAGCAGTGGCAGTGGCATAAACTGTTGGTAAATTTGATACGGATATGGTTACTGTACGAGGTAATTTTTTTACCAGATTGGTGGTTCGGTACTGCTCAGATTCGGCGATGCGTAAAACCGGGCTGGTGCTGGCTTCGGCAAAATTTTCTTCTGTTAAAAGGATATCGCCCTCTACGAGGTAGCCACCTTCTACTTTATGTACATCGGTTGTGCTGAATCCCATGTTAGCAATATCTTGCTTTACCTTAGCCGATACTTCTGTTGAAGAGGCTGGCGTTGTCTCAGCAGTTTTTGTGTTTTTTTGGCAAGCGAAAAGCACGGTTGATACAACCACTGCCGCAAAGCCGGTTTTAAATAGGAAATTAGTTTTCATAGAAATGTGTTAAGTAATGTAAGTGGTTAAGTGAGTTAAGTGTTAGTCTGTATTTGTTAAGTTTACATATTTACGAAAAAGATGACACAAAAGTTACTTTTGAGTTAATGTTTCGATAATTTGTTGATAACTTTTAACGACAAGCTCACTACGCCCGGGCTGCAATCATTTATAGGAATATGTCAGCACAAAAATACGGTAACAAAAAACGCACTATTTTTAAGCAGTGCGTTCTGTTATTTTATTGGGTGGCTTTAATTAAGTAGTAAACGGGCTCTCCCATTCGGCAAAAGTAGGCAGTACCTGGTCTTTTGCAGACACCACAGCATCTGTATCGGCAATGCCCCAGCCTATGGCCAGCTCAGGGTCGTTCCAAAGTACACCTGTTTCTGATGCTTTATCGTAATAGTTGGTTACTTTATATGCAAATATGGTATTGTCTTCCAGCGTAACAAAGCCATGCAGGCAACCGGGAGGTACCCATAGCTGTAAATTATTGGCGGCACTCAGTTCAACCGCAACGTGCCTGCCATATGTTGGCGAGCCAATGCGGGCATCAACAGCAACATCCATTACACTGCCCTGCAATACGCGCACTAATTTGCCTTGTGCAAATGGGTGTGCCTGCGCATGCAGGCCCCTAACAGTACCTTTTTGTGACATGGATTGGTTATCCTGTATAAAATCGGCCCCTATGCCAACTTCGGCAAGGGTACGTTTGCTGTAGCTTTCAAAAAAGTAGCCGCGGTCATCGGTAAATACCCGTGGCTCCAGTATAAGTACGCCGGGTATTATGGTTTCGGTAACAGTCATGGGGCTAATCTACAGTTTTCATTACGGTGGTAAATATCACAAACCGCTCGGCAAAGCGCTCCTGGTGTATCTCCTGAAACCGGAACAGGTGCATGCGGTAATATTCCTGGAATTTCTCCAGCGTATCGGCCATATATTGCACGCAATATGTAATGCCGTCGTTTGGCGAATCTATAATAGTTAATATTTGGTGCGAGCTAAAGCAGCCCGTAGCCATAATGGCAGGGACCTGAACTTCTTTTATCCAGGCAAGCCACTCCTGCTCAACTGTATCTTCCAGAATAAAGGTTTCGTTATAAATAATCATGGGGCAAAAGTACATTTTTTTGACTACACCGATTAGAGGAAGATTTCATCGATTAATACCGATTCAAAATTGGGGATTGCATTGATAGAAGTTGATTTTCATCATTGAGCGTCTGATGAATAAGTAGAACGCCCTACATATTTAGAAGCTATGTTACAACATGAGTTACCAGTGTTTTGAATATCATAACAGATAGGCATTAATTCCACTTTAGGCTGTAGTCAGTGTCTCAGCACACCATTAACTACACCCACCTGCTCAAAAAAACGTTAAACGCATCCTTATACTGATCGCCTACGGTGATGTTTATTTTGCCTATTTGCAAGGCGTTTCGGGTGATGGAATTTATTTTATCCAGCGATACGATGTATGAGCGGTGTACGCGCATAAAGCGTTTGGCGGGTAGTTTTTCTTCCAGCGCTTTCAGGCTGCTGAGGGTGAGGATGGCTTTATCCGAGTTTTTGAGGAACACTTTTACATAATCCTTCAGGCTTTCGAGGTACAGGATATCGCTTAGGGCTATGCGTACCAGCTGGTATTCTACCTTGATGAAGAGGTAGTCGTCTTCTACATGTTCTATGGCAACGGGGGCAGCTTCGGTCGTTGGGGCAGCGGCTACCGGTGCCGGGTTGTTTGATTTGTTAAGCAGTTCGGCATAAGCCAAAGCTTTGTTGGCGGCATGCAAAAATTCTTCGTAATTAAAAGGTTTCAACAGGTAATCCAGCGCATCTACGCGGTATCCTTCCAGCGCAAACTGGTTGTAGGCTGTAGTAAAAATGATGCGCGGTTTGCTCGGCCCGCGGGCATCCAGCACGCGTGCCAGTTCGATGCCGTTTAGATTGGGCATCTGTATATCCAAAAAAATCAGGTCTACTTTGTGTTGCTGCAAGCCGCCAAGGGCTTCTACCGCGCTGCCGTATTTGCCCACCAGGGTTAAAAACGGGGTTTGCTCAATAAAGGCGCACACCAGCCCCAGGGCCAGTGGCTCATCATCAACGGCAATGCAGTTTATAGTCATGGCGGGATTTATAATGAGAGGGTTAAGTTAACGGTATAAACATTGGTTTCCAAATTGTTATCTACCTCTAAAATGTGTTTGCCGGGGTAAAGCAGGTCCAGCCGGCGGATGGTGTTGGCCAGCCCGATGCCTTTGTTATCTTCCAAATCCGCACCCTGTTTTTTGTAGTTATTATTTTTTACGCGCAGCCGTACCTGGTTATCATCCTGCGTAATGTGCACTTCGATGGTGCTGGGCAGGGTATCACTTACGCCATGTTTGAAGGCATTCTCTACAAAGGGCAAAAAAAGCATGGGCGCCACTGGGTACTCTTTTAAAGGGCTTGGCGATACATAATCAACTGTAACCTTATCGGTAAGGCGGAGCTGCATCAGGCTGATATAATCTTTAATGAAGGCTATCTCCTGGCTGAGCAGGGCGGCACTGTTTTGGGTATCGTACAATACGTAGCGCATCATGCGCGATAGCTGGTGCAGGGCCGTGCGCGATGTTTCTACATTTACCAATGTAAGCGCGTAGATGTTGTTAAGCGTATTAAA
>CBFGNE010000179.1:0-6981 GCA_965649995.1 uncultured Mucilaginibacter sp. | reverse complement strand
TCCACCGTTTTTACAAGGTGCACGGACAGGCGGTTACCCATGGCTTTCATGCCTTTTACATCTATCAGGTCGGTCAAATTCAATTCCGCCGTTTCGGGGATCAGCGCTTTGCCCTTCAACTGCTCAACCTTAACAATAGGCTGCGAAGCACCGGAGATGATGATAAGTTTTGAACCGGGTTCATCGCTTATAATGCTGGTTTGCTTGCCTATAACCGTATTTTCGAACACAAAACGCTTCACCATGTAGTTCTTCGATTTACCATCATAGTGTACTACTGCAAACACTTTGGCAGGGTCGTACTTTTCAATAACGGTCATTTTATCATCAAAGTGGTTGTTTAGGTCAAAGCTGGTTAGCTCATAGGTGCCGTTGCCAAATATGTTAAGGATGCGGTCGTCACCATCAAATTCGCCCAGGTATTTGCCACGGCCATCTGCGTTGAGGCGTTTTAATATGTCATCGTACCATATTTTACGCCCTGCCAAAGTAGAAACACCCTTGCTTTTCAGCACCACCTTTTTCACCGGGTACTTGGTAACCATGTTACCCATCGATCCGCGTCCTTTTATGGCAAGCACAGCAAAATCCTCATCAAAATTGAGCTTTTTCAGCTTAGCATGCGGTTTCAGCTGCACGTTTACTACCTCCGCCTCACCATTTGGGTTAGCGGTAAAGTACAGTGTTTTAGATCCTTTGCTGCCTTTGGTGAGATCGTACTCCTTATCTCTGGTAATACCTGCAACCGAGAAGCGCTTGATATAACTTACGCCGCTTTGCCCGTCTTTATAGATCATGTTATACACGGTACGCTCGTCGTTCTTTTTAAACACGGCCACGTGCAAAATATCCTTACCCACAAAAACCTTATCCTGCACGCGTACCACCACAAACTTGCCATCCTCGCGGAAAACAATGATATCGTCGATATCCGAGCATTCACCTACTAACTCTACGTTATCTTCTTTTTTCAGCGCAGAGCCTATGAAACCATCTACACGGTTTACAAATAGTTTGATATTGGCCAACGCCACCTGCGATGCTTCTACCTTATCAAAGGTGCGCAGTTCGGTTTTGCGGCCGCGGTCTTTACCGTATTTATCTCTTAATTTTTCAAACCAGGCAATGGTGTAATCTGTAAGGTGCTTCAGGTGATGTTTTACCTGTTTTATCTCGGCTTCCAGGTTTTTGATCTGCTCGTCGGTCTTTTTAAAATCGAAGCGGGTGATGCTGCTCATTGGCTTATCAATCAGCTTTTTATAGTCCTCCGCCAATATCTCCCGGTAAAACAGCGGGAAGAAAGGCGTAAACAAACGTGTCAACGCTTCAACCACCAGTTCGAAGGTTGAGGAACCTTCGTAGTCGGGATGTTTATACATCCCTTCCTGTATAAATATTTTCAGTAAGGAACTGAAGAATATTTTCTCCATCAACTCCTTTAGCTTTATCTCCAGCTCTTGTTTAAGCAACTCGCGAGTGTAGTTGGTGCTCTCCACCAACATATCGTTCACGCTCATAAAGCGTGGCTTATCGTCCTGTATCACACAGGTATTTGGCGATATAGACACCTCGCAATCGGTAAAGGCGTATAGGGCATCAATGGTAACATCGGGCGAAATACCAGGTGCCAGGTGGATAACGATCTCTACGCTTTGCGCGGTGTTATCCTCAATCTTTTTAATCTTGATCTTACCCTTATCATTGGCGGATATAACGCTGTCTATCAAGCTACCCGTGGTAGTTGTAAATGGTATCTCGGTAATGGTCAGCGTTTTTTTATCGCGCTCTATAATTTTGGCGCGTACACGTACCCTACCGCCGCGCTGCCCTTCGTTATAAGCAGAAGCATCTGCCATACCGCCCGTTGGGAAATCGGGCAGTAAATTGGGGCGGATACCTTTTAGCGATGCAATGGATGCATCAAGCAGTTCGATAAAGTTATGCGGCAATATTTTTGTAGCCAAACCTACGGCAATACCTTCTGCACCCTGCGCCAATAGCAACGGAAACTTTACGGGTAAGGTTATTGGTTCGCGGTTACGGCCATCATAGCTAGCCTGCCAAACGGTTGTATCGGGGTTAAATACCACATCCAGCGCAAACTTTGAAAGCCGCGCCTCGATGTAACGGGGAGCAGCAGCCGAATCGCCGGTTACAGGGTCGCCCCAGTTGCCCTGGCAATCTATCAACAGGTTCTTTTGCCCTATCTGCACCATGGCATCACCTATGGAGGCATCACCGTGGGGGTGGTACTTCATGGTGTTACCGATGACGTTGGCTGCCTTATTAAAACGCCCGTCGTCCATCTCCTTCAACGAGTGCAGGATACGGCGCTGTACCGGTTTTAAACCATCGTTTAGGTGCGGCACAGCACGGTCGAGAATTACATAGGATGCGTAGTCCAGGAACCAGTTTTCGTAAAGCCCATCAAGGGTTGTTATGGTATGAAGCTTGTCTTCAGTATTATCAGGGATGTTATCAGGATGCAGATCGTCACTCATTCTTCAGCAAAAAAAATTTGGATGGGTAAAGATAAGATAATGTGCAGATATGTACCGAACATTCGGGATGCAGATGTGCAGATTTTATGCACAATACTGCGAGGATTAGCCCTCCCTCAACTTCTTCCTCTCCCGTAGCATCATCCCGTAATCCATCCTCCTTAGCGCCGCATTTACGGTACTTACTATCCTGTTTGTCCTTGTTTCCTCGGTTTTTGCATCATTTATCCATTTAATAAAATACCCCCGGTGCGATTTGGTGATGCTATTAAAATAATCGGCCGCTTCGGGTTCAAAATCAAAACACTCCTGCAAATCTTCGGGAACTTCTAGCTTAAAATCCACGTCAAACTCCAGCCTTACCCGCAGCAAGGCACCTTTCTCTTTGCGGATGCCTTTACGGATCTCCTGCCGCAGGGCCATGATGTGTTTTCCCTCGCCCATCGGCATCAAGCTCATGCCGGCAATGGGTAGTTCATCCAAAAAGCCACGCACCCTGAACGATCTCCTGTCACTTGGTTTTAACTCCATGGCAATGTCCGCAGGGATCTCGATATAGGTCCAGCCTGTTTTATCGCCGTATTGGTTAAACTGTAGGATTATGGTATTAAAATCGACCATGCCCAAATATATAGATTGGGCAGCAAATGTTAAATGTTTGTTAAATGATAATATTTAACACTTTGAGGTGTAACACATCGGTTGTTGGGTGCATCTTATGAGTATAAAATCAAAACCAAATAACTTATAATATCATGAAAAATCTAAAATCAATTATCCTCGGCTTAGCCCTATTATTAGTATGTGGCGCCGTAAACGCAAACCCTATCCCAACAAACGAAAACCTTACTGCTACCCACGCCATAAATACTTATGTTGACGCCATAACGCGTGGTAAATTAGGCGGGCTTAACGATGTGCTTGACCAATCGGTAAAATTTAGCATGCTGCGCGGCAAAAAAGTTTTAAGCTTTGATAAAAAGCAAATGATGGAGTTTTTTAAAGGCGACAAAAACGTGGAGCAAGCCTGCACTACCAGCACAGATATTGTAGAAAACAGTGCCGATGTTAAAGTGGTAAAAGTGGATATGAAATACGATGGCTTTACCCGCAGCAACTACGTAACCGTAGCAAACACAGGCGATGGCTGGAGGATAACCAACGTTTACAGCGTTTTTAAATAGTTTTTTATTAGTTTAGTTTAGTGTTTAAGTGTGAGGCGCCCCGATGTATCGGGGCGCCTTTATTATTTTACATAGGGCTGCAAAACTGCCTGCCATTTGTCATACCCGGTTTTATTGAGGTGTAGCAAGTCGCTCTCAAATAAGGATGAATCGGGTTGCATGGTTGCCTGGTTTAATATTACCGATGCCACATCGATGTAATGCCCCTTCTTTTTCCCGGCCAAGAAAGCTTTAATTTTGGTGTTGGCTATCTTTACTTCGGGGAAGTATTTGGCACGGCTGGGGCTGGGTTTTACAGCTAAGAAGTAAACCTCGGCATTAGACAATTTACGGCTCAGCATAGCCCATAGTTTGGTAAATTCTTCTGCCACAAAATCGCCTGTTTTACCGGCAGCTATATCATTTTCACCTGCATAAATAAAAACCTTTTTGGGCCGATAGGGAAATAAAATATACGGTGTATAATAATCTACCAATTGCTCTAAAGTACAACCACCCACGCCGCGGCGGATGATGGGCTTATTGCTAAAGCGTTGCTCCAGGTCGGTCCATTTGCGGATAGAGGAGCTGCCGATAAACAAGATGCCATCCTTTGGCGGAAATTTGAGGCTGTCCTGCTTTTTAAAATCGCGTATCTCATTATCGAAGGGGAAACCGGTTTGAGCATTGGCCCTAAAGCCCGTTACGGCTAAAATAAAAAGTATTATAATCCTCAATTTCATATTGCTTGCGATAATCTTTCTTCAAAAAACATAAAGGGCATAAGGCTGTGTACGCCATCAATTTCCCAAACGGGTCCGTCGATGCAATATAACAACATTTTAAAAGGGCTGTTTTGGCGTTTTTCGCATTCGGCCATTACCTGCAGGCAGGCACCGCACGATGTTACGGGTTTTAAAAGGGCAAACTCATCAGTTTTAGCGGTTACGGCCATGCTTACAATAGGGTCATCAGCATGGCTGGTACCCCAATGGAACAAGGCAACCCGCTCGGCACAAAGCCCGGATGGATATGCCACATTTTCCTGATTGCTGGCGTGCAATATTGTACCGCTCTTAAGTAGCAATGCAGCACCCACCCTAAATTTTGAATAGGGTGAATGCGAGGTAGCAAAAGCTTTCACAGCTTCCTGGCAAAGATTATGGTCGATGTTGTTCAATTCCTCAACAGTATCGTATTCCTTAAAGGCTATTTTTATTTCGTGCTTTGTCATATTGTAGCTCCGCCTGAAAAAGAGGGGGATACAAGATAAGGCTTAATCTTTAAACTTCCAAAATTTGGAGGTTCCGAAATCTTTTGAATCCATTATCAAAGTGTCTTTGATAAAATATACTTTGAAGCGCTCAGGGCCATCATCATACATTATTTTTATGGAGTCGGGGGTTATTGAGTATTTATAAGACGCAAACTGATCAACATAATAAATGGAATCCAGCCTTATATCAAACGTTGCATTCGCGTCTGAACCATCTGTCCAGACCCCTATTAAACTATCTTTAAAAGATGCTTTTACTACCGGCCCCGATACTCCAGGCAAAAAATCCTGCTTCAACTTTAGCGAATCTTTTTTATATACTATCTTTTTAGGCGCTTGGTTGCATCCCAAAACGAGTAAGCTAATAAGCAGGGACGAATATTTCTTCATTATAATATTACACCGCCACCGGCAATTCCACGCTATCTAAATTTTCGGCTATCAGCGGGTTTACGCTTTCGTCATCCTTTTCTACACGCAAATTGTTTACGATGTGTTGCTGACGGGTCGGTGTGTTTTTACCCATAAAATATTCCAGCAAAGCTTTAATGTTGGCGTCCTTCAAAAACACAGGGTCTAAGCGAATATCCTTCCCTATAAATAAGCCGAACTCATCGGGCGAGATCTCGCCCAAACCCTTAAAGCGGGTTATTTCGGGCTTGTTGCCCAGTTTGGCAATGGCGTTGCGGCGCTCCTCGTCGCTATAGCAATAAATGGTTTCCTTTTTATTGCGTACGCGAAACAGCGGCGTTTGCAGGATAGAGACGTGCCCGGCTTTTACCAGATCGGGGAAAAACTGCAAAAAGAAGGTCATCAGCAACAGGCGGATATGCATGCCATCCACATCGGCATCGGTGGCTACCACAATATTGTTATAGCGCAGGTTATCTATGCCGTCCTCAATATTTAGCGCGTGCTGCAGCAGGTTAAATTCTTCATTTTCGTAAACCACTTTCTTGGTGAGCCCGAAACAGTTGAGCGGCTTTCCCTTTAAGCTGAACACCGCCTGGGTTTGCACATCGCGCGATTTGGTGATGCTTCCGCTGGCCGAATCACCCTCTGTAATAAACAATGTAGTATCCTGTTTGCGCTCGTGGTTATCGTCGAAATGGATCTTGCAATCGCGTAACTTGCGGTTATGTAGCGATGCTTTTTTGGCCCGGTCGTTAGCCAGTTTTTTTATTCCCGCGATATCCTTGCGTTCGCGTTCGGATTGTAATATCCTTGCCTTTAGCGCATCGGCAGTTGCAGGGTTTTTATGCAGGTAATTATCCAGTTCGCGCTTTACAAAATCGCCAATGAACGTACGTACCGATGGCCCATCCGGCCCAATATTTTGAGAACCAAGTTTTGTTTTTGTTTGCGATTCGAAAACCGGTTCCTGCACCTTTATGGCGATAGCAGCTACGATAGATGCGCGTATATCCGCCGCATCGTAATCTTTATCATAAAATTCGCGGATGGTTTTTACCACAGCTTCGCGGAAGGCGGCCTGGTGCGTACCGCCCTGTGTTGTATTTTGGCCGTTTACAAAGGAATAATATTCTTCGCCATACGATTGGCCGTGCGTCATGGCTATCTCTATATCATGGCCCTTGAGGTGAATGATGGGGTAACGAAGGTTCTCGGCATCAGCATTACGCACCAATAGGTCGTACAAGCCGCGTTCTGACAGGTATTTTTTGCCGTTAAAATTTAGCGTAAGGCCTGAGTTAAGGAACACATAGTTCCAGATCATATTCTCTACAAATTCCGGTATAAAGCGGTAGTGGCGGAAAATGGTATCATCGGGTATAAAATTGATGGCCGTGCCATTGCGCTGCGAGGTTTCTTTCTCAGGCTCATCGCGTTTCAGCTCGCCTTTTTCAAATTCCGCAATTTTGGTACGTCCGTCGCGATAAGATTGAACAGTAAAATAATTGGACAACGCGTTAACCGCTTTGGTACCCACGCCATTCAAGCCCACCGATTTTTGGAAGGCTTTGCTATCGTACTTACCGCCTGTATTTATTTTTGATACGCAATCGATAACTTTGCCCAG
>CBFGNE010000178.1:0-6992 GCA_965649995.1 uncultured Mucilaginibacter sp. | reverse complement strand
TTTTGATAACGGGAAACTAACTGCCTGGCAGGATTAAATTCAATTTTAACCTGAACGAAGCGGTTACCCGTGGATAGTTTCGCCTTTGCCGTAATTTTGTATTACCTGTGCTTCAAAATCGAGGAATTCTTTCCAGCGTTTTTCTACATCAATTTCAACGGCATGTTTTTTGGCCAGCCGGATAAACATGGCATAGTGGGTAGCCTCGCTCACCATCAGTTCATAATAAAATTCGGAGAGGGCGGTATCGTTGATGTTTTCGGAGAGTACTTTAAAACGTTCGCAACTGCGGGCCTCTATCATGGCCGAAAACAGCAGCCGGTCGATCAGTTGCGCTTCGCGCCCACCGCCGACGATGATGAACTTGCGTAACTCATTTACATAATTATCCTTGCGCTCTTTGCCAAGGGTGAAGCCTCGTTGCAACAGGATATCGTGTACGCGTTTAAAATGCTCCATCTCTTCCTGTGCCAGGGCAATCATTTCCTGCACCACATCGCTCAGGTTAGGGTTTTGAACGATAAGGGTAATAGCATTGGTAGCGGCCTTTTGCTCGCAGTAAGCGTGGTCGGTAAGCAGTTCTTCTATGTTGCTTTCCACAACATTTTTCACCCAAAGCGGGTCGGTAGGTAATTGCAGTTTAAGGATTGTTTTTTCGCTCATATTATTATATGGCCCAATTTTCTATTCTATCAAAAACGTATTTCTTTTTATTACAGTCAAACTTAAAGTAAATCGTCACACCATCAGAAGCGCCCAAAAAATATTGCTTCTTTTTAAACGTGCCATGGTACGGCGTTATCGTAATAAATAGCTTTTCGTCTTTTATCGTTAACGGGGAAATTCTGGTATGAATCAGTTTGTTGTTGTGGTCTTCGTACAACACTCGCTGAGTATCTCTCGTAATAAGAATGATTTTATGCCTCCCTATTTGGGGAGGTATGCTATCTATATAAAAAGGTTTCTCCAGGTATATTTTGTTTCCGCTACGATAACTATAACTATCGGTAGTGTCGGAGCTCTCAGACTCAATAGAGATTACATATTGCTCAAGGGCAGTCCAGTAGATTTTATCACGGTCAGACTTTTGTGCTACGCAGAGTTTTGTTGCTAATAAAAGCGAGATTAACAAGAATATTCTCTTTAATATTGATTGCATTATCTATACGTTGTTGTCATAATGGTCACCATTTGTCCATTTCCTTTTTTACATCCACCCAATCCATCCCATCGCCTCGTTCAAGTTCATCAAGCCCTCTCTCGATTTTAGCATGGATGATAATGCTTTCAATAAAATCCTCCAAGATGATTTTATCTGGAAACTTGTTTAATATTTCGTTTAGTTCTTCCTTCGAAATTTTTAATGCATCCATAACTTTACACTTTATACAAACCCTTGCTCTCTATAAAATTCAAAACTGCATCGGGCACAAAATATTGCACGTTCTTTTTTTCGGCGATGGATTTACGGATGAAGGTGGCAGAAAGTTCCATCTGTGGTGTCATGGTGATGGTAACGGAGGGATGCGATGCAAATTCGGCATTCTCATATCCGGGGCGGGGGTACACAAATATGCGGTAATCGCGCAGGATGAGGCGGTAATTTTTCCACTTATGCAGCGTGCCCAGGTTATCAGATCCCATTATCAATGCTAACTCGTGCTCGGGGTATTTTTCTTTTAAATGGGTAAGGGTATCAATAGTGTAGGACGGTTGCGGGAGTTTTAGCTCCACATCGCTTACGGCAATGTTGGTGGCGTTATCTGTTGCCAGTTTCGCCATTTCCAGCCGGTCGTAGGTGTTGATGAGGTCGCCGTATTTTTTTAACGGGTTTTGGGGCGATACCACCAGCCAAACCTTATCCAGCGCGGTATGGTTGGCCATGTAGTTGGCAATTATTAAATGCCCTATGTGTATGGGATTGAACGAACCGAATAGTAAACCTATTTTCATCAGTTGGCAGTTTTCAGTGTGCGGTTGGCAGTTACCATTTCAGTTAGCAGTTTTCAGTAATATTACCCTGCGCCAAATTTGTCAGGATTATCCATCATATACTGTAGAATTCGTCCTACTTCGCCCGACAGCGATAATAGCTTTTCGTAAACTTCTATATTAATATATTCGCATGCCAGGGAAAATTCCAACCATCCTTGAGTTTCGCTGTTTTCCATATCAGCGTCAGTCAACTTGCTTACGAAATGATTTAGATATCTTCGTTTCCGGTAAGCCTCAATAGAGCATATATTAACGGAGCGGGAAGATCTTCTAATTTGATCAGTTAATGAATATCGTTCCTCCTTGGGAAATGATTTTGTAATTAAAAAGATTTCCATTGCCAGACTGAAGCTTTTCTTATATAACAGCAAATCCTTATAAGTACCCATTATGATAAGCTAACTGCCAACTGCCCACAGCGAACTGCTAACTGGCAATAAAGTCCTTCACCAATTTCTCCGCCTCTGTGCAAGCCGTTTCAAGATCGTAATTTTTGAGGATAATATCAAATTGCGGGGCGTAGTTTAGTTCTTTTTCCGCTTTTTCGAAGCGTTCCTGCAGTTTTTCGGCGCTATCGGTGCCGCGGCCGGTGAGGCGCTCCTTTAAAACCTCCAATGATGGGGGCTGTACAAATATAGCAAGTGCCTGCCCGTCATACTTACGCTTAAGGTGAAGCCCGCCTTCCACGTCGATATCAAAAATAACCGTTTTTCCTTTTGCCCAAATACGCTCAATTTCGGTGCGCAGGGTGCCGTAAAATGTGCCGGTGTAAACTTCTTCAAATTCTACAAACTGCTTTTTGGCAATGCGGTGCGTAAACTCGGGCAGGCTAATAAAATAGTAGTCTTTCCCATTCTGCTCATCGCCGCGCGGGGTCCGGGTAGTAGCCGATATGGAAAACTCCAAATTTGGTATGTGGCCAAGCAGGTGGTGTACTATAGTAGTTTTACCTGCACCCGATGGTGCCGAAAATATAACGAGTTTACCTTCTTTGGTCATTGAATCATTGAGTCATTGGGTCATTGGGTCATTGGGCCACACGCCATATAATAATGACTTAATGACCCAATGATTCAATGACTATAATACATTTAGTAATTGTTCTTTTATTTTCTCAAGCTCTTCCTTCATCCCCACTACCAGCTTTTGCATATTGGCATCGTTGGCTTTGGAGCCGAGGGTGTTTATTTCGCGGCCTATCTCCTGCGATATAAAACCAAGCTTTTTACCGTTTGCGTCGGCATTCTTTAATGTTTCTATAAAGTAATCGCAGTGGGCCTTAAGCCTTATTTTCTCTTCGGTGATATCCAGTTTATCAATAAAGTATATCAGTTCCTGCTCAAAGCGGTTCTTGTCTACGCTTTCGCTGCCAACGGCCTCGCTCAAAAACTGGTTCAGGCGTTCGCGGATAACGGGTACGCGTTTTGGTTCTTCAATCTCCACAAGTTCCAGGTTTTTCAGAATAATGCCAATGCGCATTTTAATATCCTGCTCCAGCACGTTGCCCTCATCGCTACGGAACTGCTGAAAAGCGGCCATAGCCTGGTTAAAGGTCTTCTCTACCAGTTTCCATTCATCGTCAGATACGGTATCTTCTGCAAACTTCACCACGTCGGGCAAGCCAAGGGCTAATTGCAACAGGTTGCCGCCTGGTTCGTTCAACTCATCGCTTACCGATTTTAGCTGGTTGTAGTAGTGTTTAAGCAGGGCACGATCTATGCCTGCGGCTTTAGCTTCTGCGGCATCGGCCTGCTCGGCATTGATGGATAAATTCACTTTACCGCGTTCAATTTGCTTGCTGCAATCGTTGCGCAACTGAAACTCTTTATCAGAAAATACCTTTGGTAAGCGTAAGGAGAGTTCTAAAAATTTGCTGTTCAGGGATTTAATTTCGACGGTATATTTTGTTCTGCCCGAGTCGAAGCTGGCAATTCCATACCCTGTCATGGATTTTATCATGCGCAAAGATAGGATTTTTAGAAGAGATGTGAGAATTGAGATATGAGATTTGAGACGAACGCAAATGCTATGCTTTTTAAATTTCACTAAGCCACATTTTCTTCTTTTAGGATTTAGTGTTTAGTCTTTAGAATGTTACGTTTAACACTTTTTCACATTTCAAATCGTTTTTAAGCTATAAGTTTGTAGTATAAATATTTATGCCATTGAAGCGCCTCTTAGCCTGTACCTTATTTTTTTTACTGATATGCCGGCTACACGCTACAGCGCAGGAGGCAAAAGGCACCACCTACCGCAAAATATCTAATGACCGGCTGCCCGGTGTTTTGGTAACCAACCTAAAAACCCGTAATACCATTACTACCGACGAACTGGGCAACTATACCATCAGCGCAAACAAAGGCGATACGCTGCAGTTTACCAAGAGCGATTATACTGTACAAAAGCAGGAGTACGAGGGCTTTGGCATGGTTGTGTACATGCAACCCGAATTTAAGCTGGCGGAAGTGCGTATTACCGGCCAAACAAAGCGGCAGGAACTGAAGGAGATAATGGGCGTATACAAAAGCAAGGGTACTTTTTATAATGGAAAACCGCCTGCCTTATCTTTCCTTACATCGCCGCTAACGGGCTTTTACGAATTGTTTGGTAAAAACCCAGGGCGTGCAAGGCGTTTTGCCACGTTTGCCAAACGCGAATTGGAAGCCACCGAGGTCGACCGGCGCTACAATGCAACGTTGGTTATGCGCGTAACCGGCTTAAAAGATTCGGTAGAAGTACAAAAATTCATGGGCTTTTGGCGCCCCTCTTACGAAGATTTAAAAATATGGGCCGATTATGACCTAATGAAACACATAAGTACAAACTACCAGTATTATAAGCGAAGTGGCGACAACTATAAACCGTTGCCCAAAGTAAACGCTCCGGTATCTTTGGGCGGGCCGGGCGACATTAAGATCAAGAAACCGTGAGGAAAGCTGAAAGCGAAAGGTAAAAGCTTTTCAAATGTTCTACACTCAGTGATTAAAGAACCATCCCTATATCATCAAAGCCGCACAAGCTTTTTCAGCAGCTAATTTCTCGGCGTTTTTCTTACTGAATTCCTTCCCCGAGCCCATCACCTCACCATCTACAATAGCATGAATGGTGAAAAGCTTGGCGCTTTCGCCATCCTGGTTTATCACTACATCAAAGCTAATGTCTTTACCATGGCGTTGGCACCACTCTATTAGTTTGCTTTTAAAGTTAGTTTCGGTTTGCTCCAACTTGTGGATATCGATGTGTGATTTGATGATATGGTTCACCAAAAAATTACGGGTAAAATCGTAACCCTTATCCAGGTAAACAGCGCCAATAAGCGCTTCAAAGGCATCACCGAGCAGCGAGCCTTGCCTGCCCGAGTTTAATATTTTGGTATCAAACTCTATCAGTTTATCAAAACCAAGTTTTTTGCCGAGGGCGTTAAGGTTAACACGGCTTACAATTTTCGATCGCAGTTCCGTCAAAAAACCTTCGTCTTCGTATGGGTAAAGTTTAAAAAGCACTTCGGCTACTACGCTGCCCAATACGGCATCGCCTAAAAATTCCAGGCGTTCGTTACTGTTTTTTACGCCCTTTTTGATGTTTTGCGCAACCGATTTATGCCTGAAAGCCAACCGGTATAAAGATAAATTGCCCGGCACAAAACCGAGCAAATTCTTTAAAACCTTAACGTATTTTCTATTAGGGGAAATGTATAGCTTGTAGAAGCGGCTAAGTGGCATCCAACGAGATTATTGCTGGTATCTTTTAAATATCACTGATGCATTATGGCCACCAAAACCAAAGCCGTTGCTTTGCACTACATTTACTTCGCGTTTTTGCGCGGTGTTAAATGTAAAGTTGATCCGTGGATCAAAGGCAGGGTCATCGGTAAAGTGGTTGATGGTTGGCGGTATGATACCATTTTTCAGCGCCAAAATAGATGCAATTGCTTCAACAGCACCCGCAGCACCAAGTAAATGGCCTGTCATTGATTTTGTTGAGCTGATGTTGATATCAAATACCCTATCGCCAAAGGCATCCTGTATGGCTTTTACTTCCTGCGGATCGCCAATTGGGGTAGATGTACCGTGTACATTCACATAATCAACATCCAGCGGGGTTAAACCAGCGTCTTCTAAAGCAGCCTTCATTACCAGCGATGCACCCAATCCATCCGGATGCGGAGCAGTCATGTGGTAAGCATCAGCGCTCATGCCGCCGCCAACCATTTCAGCATAAATTTTAGCACCGCGTTTTATGGCGTGGCCCAATTCTTCTAAAATGATGGTACCCGCACCTTCGCCGGCAACAAAACCATCGCGGTCCAGATCGAACGGGCGCGACGCAGTTGATGGGTCATCGTTACGTGTACTTAAAGCGTGCATTGCATTAAAACCGCCAATACCGGCCTCGTTTATGATAGCTTCGGACCCACCGGTGATAAACATATTTGCTTTACCAAGGCGCAGGTAATTAAAGGCATCAATAAGCGAGTTATTTGATGAAGCACATGCCGAAACTGTTGTAAAGTTTGGCCCGCGCAAACCATATTTAATAGAGATATGGCCCGGCGCTATGTCGGCAATCATTTTTGGGATAAAAAACGGGTTGAATTTAGGGGTACCATCACCTTTGGCAAAGTTTACCACTTCATCCAAAAACGTTTTTAAACCGCCAATGCCCGACCCCCAGATAACGCCAATACGGCTGGTATCCAGTTTTTCAAAATCTAATCCGGCATCCTTAACCGCTTCTTCTGTAGAGAACAAAGCATATTGCACAAACGGATCGAGCTTACGGGCCTCTTTTCGGCCCAGGAAACCTTCCGCGTCAAAATTCTTTACTTCGCAGGCAAATTTGGTTTTGAACTTCGAGACGTCAAAACTCTTGATAAAGGCAGCGCCGCTTACCCCATTGATCAAACCGTTCCAATATTCAGAAACGGTGTTACCAATTGGAGTAAGCGCTCCAAGCCCGGCTACTACAACTCTTTTAAACTCCATTTAACAGTTTTA
>CBFGNE010000177.1:0-7012 GCA_965649995.1 uncultured Mucilaginibacter sp. | reverse complement strand
TTAAAACGCGCAGAAAGAAACTGGGTTGTGGTAGAACAAATCAAAGTTCAATAATAAAGGCGTACTGCGGCCCAAACACTTCTATTAATATCTCCAGCTTTTCAAATCTGCCCCTTTTGGCGCACGGCCGGCAATTTCTGCAACCCACCGTTTTATAAACATTTGGTGGTAGCGCAGGCGGCTTATGTAATTTGGCTGTGTATGGTCGCCGTTCCAGCAATGCTCGGCGCGGTCGCCGTAATCTACCTGGCAGTTACACGCAGGGTTGCTTAGTTTTTTCAGCATATCCTCGGCGGTGTAAACGGCATTGTTGAGGTAGTAGGTATCCATATCGCCAACGTAGATATGGATCTTCCCTTTTAGCTTTTCGCCAATTTTTGGCCAGTCGCGTTTGATAATATGGGTAAGGTCGAAATTTTCTTTCCAGTAATTGGCAACGCTGGTATCAATGGCGCCGGTGTATTTATCAAAAATACGTTTGGGGTAACCATCCTTGTCCATCGGCGAATAAACCGCTTCCCAAATATCAAACTGGTCGCCGCTGCGGCTGCGGGTGCCCAGGGCCAGTTCGCGCTGGTTTATCTCTTTTAAGGTAGCCTGTACATGGCCCAGGTAATCGCGCTCGCCAGGGCGGGGTGTTTTCTTGAAATCGCTTTCGGGGTAAAAGGCATTCTTATCCTCGTAAATGTTCATGGTGGTATAATGGTGAAAATCTACCGGGTCGGGGCAGGCGGCGTAGCTGCCGTTGTATTCATCCGGGTAAAAAACCTGCACTGCCAGCGCTTCCCAGCCACCGGTCGATCCGCCATACATAAACCTCGCCCAGCCCTTGCCAATACCCCTAAAGCGCTTCTCTATTTCAGGTATCAATTCATAGGTAATGGCATCGCCATAAGGCCCAAGGTTAGCAGAATTCACCGCGTACGAATCATCGTAATAAGGGTTGGCATGCTGTATCTCCACGGCAAGCACCCGCGGGAATTTAGGGCCGGTCCATTGCTTGTAAAAATCATAGGCTTCCTGCTGTACAATTTTATTATAACCTGTTATATGGAACCTCGCGGATGTATCGGGTTTCAAATCGGCATCAGGGGCTTCGGTACGGAAACCTTCAAAATCTGCCGGGAAATGCCCGTGGAATATCGCCAGCGGGTATTTTACTTTAGGGTGCTCCTCAAAGCCACCCGGCAGCAAAATATTAGCGCCAAGGTACATCGGCCTGCCCCAAAACTCGGTGAGCATTTTACTTTGTATCCGGATGTGTTTGATGTATTTGGTATCGGCTGGCAATGCAATCGGCGGGATGATCTTGCTGATGGTTAAGGCGATCTCGTTATTGGCCAACGGGTTGATATGGATCTTTACCGGTTGCGAATAGATATTGCCCGGCGCAATGTTCCAATGCTGGCCCTCGCCCCTGTCCATCGGCAGCTTTACCGTTTGCCCGGTTTTTAAATGGAAAGTTTCGTATTTGTGCAGCAATACCTGTACGTAATAATCCCCGGCGGGGATATCCTTCAAACGCTCCACCGGGTAGCCGAAGGCCTGCACATCAACCGAGCGGCTGGTACCGGGCTGCCAGCCTTCTACATCTACACCAAAAACCTGTTGGGTTTGCAAATTATCGCCTATCTGGAAACGCGGCTCGGCACTGTTGTTATTTGATAACAGCAACAGCAGGCGGCCATCCAGCGCGCCTTCTTTCAACGCCGGGTCGATAGTAACACGAAAGGTTTGAGCATAGCCGGGGATAGAGAACAGTAACAGCAGGTAAAGCAGCTTTTTCATGGATGAGTTTTAACCAAATATAATAAATGCAGGGGCTGTTAAACCTTTCGCTTTAAAAATATTCCTACAGATATATACACACAACAATATGAAACGAATTCTATCTATTTTATGCCTGGCAATCGTAGTATTGACCGCATCATCCTGCGTAAAGGAAAACACCGTAGCACCCAATAATAACCTTACCATCCTTACCAGCGTAAGCACCGGCGGATGGAGCACACTGGATAACGGCAAAACCTGGAAACAGGCCATCAGCGTACCCGAGCTGGACAGCTATGCCAACGACAACGCCGGCGTACTGGTTTACCTGTCGTTCACCAACGGCGTTTACGAACAGATCCCCGAAGTTTTTAATGGCGTAAGCTATAGCTACATCCACGAGCGTGGCCGGCTTACCATTTACGCCCAGGCTTACGATGGCAACCTAACCACCCCAAACCCGGGTAGTGGTAATGTAAAGATCGTGCTTGTTGATTCTAATCAATAAGCGCCCTTCAATCTTCCTCGCGGAAGGTTTCTACATATATGTTCTATAAATTTTCAAAAAAGGAAAAGGCACCGGTTGGGTGCCTTTTTTTATGCAGATCGTTTTTGCGGGTTGGTGCCGGTGGTAGCCTAAAAAATGCCAATAATGGCTCGTACCCACAAAACACTTTTTATCAAAGAAAAACACCGAGAAACCTCCGATTTTCGCGGATTTTCGAAACAGGCAATTTACCTGTACGAAACTGTGCGAACTTGTACGAAACTGTGCGAAACTGTACGAACTTGTACGAATCTTCGAAAATTTGTACGAACTGTACGAAGTTGTACGAACTGTACGATTCGTACAACCCGTACAGTTATTATCCTGAATAGGGTTTATATATTGTGCTTGATCCTACCGTATATTTATAGAAAAGGAAGCCGTTTTTATTTCTCCATCTGCTCAATCACAGCCTGCGTTACGCCGGTGTAAGAAAAACCGCCATCGTGGAACAGGTTCTGCATGGTAACCATACGGGTTAAGTCGCTAAACAGGGTTACCACGTAGTCGGCGCACTGGTCGGCATCAGCGTTGCCAAGCGGGCTCATCTTTTCAGCGTAGTTTACAAAACCGTCGAAGCCCTTTACACCATTACCTGCAGTAGTGCGGGTTGGCGATTGCGAAATGGTATTTACCCGTACGTGTTTTTTAACACCATATTGGTAGCCAAAGTTGCGGGCAATGCTTTCCAGATAAGCCTTATTATCAGCCATATCGTTATAATCAGGGAACACGCGCTGTGCGGCAATATAGGTTAATGCCAGTATCGAACCCCACTCGTTAACAGCATCAAGCTTCATAGCAATCTGCATAACGCGGTGAAAGCTAAGTGCCGATATATCAAAACCTTTGTGGGTAAATTCGTAGTTATTTTCGGTATAGTGGATGTTTTTGCGCACGTTTACGCTCATCCCAATCGAGTGAAGTATAAAATCAACACCGCCGCCAAAATGCTCCATGCTTTTGGTAATGAGGTTGGTAACATCCTCATTGCTGGTTACGTCAGCGGGGATAACAGGGGCATTACATTCCTCTGCAAGTTTATTTAGTTCGCCCATGCGCAGTGCAAGCGGCGAGTTGGTTAAAACTATTTCGGCACCTTCTGCAACGCAGCGCTGAGCCACTTTCCAGGCTATCGATTGCTCGTTAAGCGCCCCGAAAATAATTCCTTTTTTACCTTTTAATAAATTGTAAGCCATTGTTCGTTGGTTTTTATAATGCGGCAAAGTTATGTTTTTTTGTTGGAAAAGGTTAGTAGAAGTTAGAGGGGTTAGAAAGGTTGTAAAAGTTGGAAGGTTGGGAAAATGCCCTCACCAAAGTAACTGTTTAAAAATTCTTTTAATTCCTTAAAATTCGAGTTCAGATAATAATGGCGATGCCTTTGGCCCGGGCTATACGCTGCAACTCCTCATTCCGCGCTGCTGATAGAAGCAGCACTTCATTCCGGGGTTTCCGCTGCTATCCCTATCGCAGCATTCGGGCTTCGGTATATACTCACGGTTAAAACAAATTCGGCTCCCCTTCAGGGGGTAGGGGGACCAAGCAATTCCCGCGCATTTTGCAAAGCACTCTCGCCTGGCTTGTCCCCGCTCAGCATTTTAGCAATTTCTAAAACACGCTCTTCATCGCTTAGTTTTTTGATGCGGGTTTTGGTAGCTACATCTGTATCGTCTTTATAAACAAAATAGTGGCTATTGCCTTTGCCTGCAATTTGCGGTAGGTGGGTTATGGTAATTACCTGCAGGTTTTGCGCCAGGCGTTCCATCACCTGCCCTACCTTGTTGGCTACTTCGCCGCTTACACCTGTATCAATCTCATCAAAAATAATGGTTGGTAAAGCAGTATACTCCGCAATAATAGATTTGATACTCAACATCAACCTGCTCAACTCACCGCCGGATGCAACTTTGCCCATATCGGCCAGTGCATGCCCTTTGTTAGCGGAGAACATAAATTTTATACTATCCACCCCGGTTTTGCCAAGCTCGGTCAGTAGCGCCTGTTCTATCTCTAATCCCGAGTTACCCATACCCATTTCGGTAAGGTTGGCCAGCACTTTTTGAATGATCACCGGGATAGCCTTTTTACGGTTGGCAGATAATTCGGCCGCCAATTTTTCAAGCTCTTGTTGTGCGGCGGCAATTTGTTTCTGGAGTTTTTCCACGGCTTCGTCGCCGAAAACAGCTTGAGCAATTTTTTCAGACAGTTCTGCCTGTATGGCCAGCAATTCGTCGTTGCTGTTTACACGGTGTTTCTTTTGCAGGTTATAAAGCAGGCTCAATCGTGTGTTTACTTCCTCCGCGCGGGCATCGTTGGTAATGGTGTGCTGCTCAATGATCTCTATCTCGGCTGCAATATCCTTTAACTCAATCAACGTGCTTTTCAACCGCTCGTGCAGTTCTTCTACCTCGTTATTATATTTCTCTACTACTGATAATTGCTGACCCGCTTCGCGCAAATGGGTAATAGCCGAGGTTTCGCCCTCGTGCATCAGAAAGTGTGCGCCCAGCAGGTTACGTTTTATTTCTTCGGCATTATTGAGGGCATATAGCTCTTTCTCCAATAATTCCTGTTCATCGGCGGCGATGCCTGCTTTCTCCAGTTCATCAAACTGAAACTGGTAGTAATCCAAATCGGCTTTGGCTTTATCGTTTTGGTCTATCAACTGCTGTAAAGCTGTTAGCGATTTGCGATAGGCTTTGTATTTTGTTTGATAATCGCTTAATAAGGCGTAATGCCCGGCAACGCCATCAACTACAAGCAATTGAAACTCCGGGTCGTTTATTTCCTGTGTGGCATGCTGCGAGTGGATATCGATGAGCTTCTCGCCGAATTGCTTTAGGAGCGTAAGGTTAACCGGCGTATCGTTAATAAAAGAACGCGACTTGCCATCACTCGATATTTCCCTCCGTAAAACAGTTTCGTCCTCGTGGTCGAGGTCGTTATCTTCAAAAAAGGAATTGAGGTGAAAGCCCGCTATTTTAAACGAACCTTCTATCACGCATTTTTTTTGCTGATTGAAAAAGTAACGGCTCTCGGCGCGTTGCCCCAATATCAGCGATAGTGCCCCTAATATGATGGATTTACCTGCGCCAGTTTCGCCGGTTAATATATTCAGGCCCTTATCAAATCTGATCTCCAGGTTATCTATCAGCGCGTAATTTTGTATGGTTAGCTTTTGAAGCATAAAAAAAGTACCCTCTTTTTTGAAAGTACTAAATTACAAAAAGTTACTAACCTGAGCGCTTTTTGCCCGTAAATGCTAAAAAAAATAGCGATGGGTATGAGACCCATCGCTATTTAAGTTCCATCGAAAAACTATTACGGTTTAACAGGTGAGTCTGGTGCTGTCGGCGCTTCCTTCACGTCGTTTTGATTGCTGTTGTTATTATCGTTATTATTGTCGTTGTCTTTATTATTGTCGTTATCGTTATCCCAGTCGTACCCTTTTCTACTGGCTTTGTACTCTTTCACTTTGGCCCTAAATTCGGGTGTGTTGGTGTAAGCCCTTAACTTGTCAGAAGCCTTCCTCAACAATTCTTTCTGTTTTTTAATTTCGGGGTTATCGGCATAGGCCCGCATTTGGTCGCCCAGTTTGCGCATTTCTTCCTGCTGCTGTTTTATAGCCGGATTGTTGTAGGCCTCCCGCATGCTATCGCTCATGGCACGTAGCTTGTCGCGCTTGGTAACAAACTCATCAGACTGGTAAAAACTTCTCATCTTCTCGCCCAATTGCCGCATTTCGGTAGTTTGCGCTTTTATGTCTGGCGAAAGTTTGCTTTGCAATTCGTCCTGGTATTTGCGATAGTTATCGTCGCGGTCGTCGTTATAATCGCTTTTGATGCCGTATTTGGCTTTTAATTTGGCGTTCAGGTCTTTAAAGTCGGCCGAGTTAAAGTATTTTTCTATCTTTTTACCCAGTACTTCCATTTGCTTGCCATACTGCTCCGCATTAGGATTACTGCTTATCGCCCCAAAGTCGGCACCCAGTTTAGATTGCTCCGCGGTTATGCGTTTAATACGATCGCTATTGTAAAAAGCATCTACCTCTTTACCATACTTATCCATCTGCGTACTGAAAGATTTAAACTTTTGGCAGTCGTAGTATTTACCTACAACCTCGGCATACCTGTTCACTTCGGCACTCAGCCTCTCAAGTTCCGGGTCTTTTAGCCCTTCGGTGTAGTAGGTACGGCCATTATCGTGGTAAGTAATGCGGTTAGTTGCACTGCTCCCGGCTTTATTCTTTTTAATGCTTTTTACGGTTGCCTTAGCGGCTTTTTTACGAGTAGTATCGGTAAAGAGGCTGTTAAAGTTGTTGATAACTTCTGCAGGTTTAACTGCGTTAACGGCTACTTTGCCGTTCTTAATTTCGGGGTTTAACCAGGCAATGCTGCTTAAGCTGCCGGCTAAAAGTAATATGGCAAGCACCAAATGGCGTATGTTGCCTATTTTTTGTTGTGTTTTCATGATGCGTTCAATTCGGGTTAATAAATAGGTTTTCTTTGTGCTGGCCGCCAGGGCCAGCTGCAGGTTGGCATGCCTGCTTTCTTCCAATTTTAGCAGGGCACGGGCGTATACTAGCGGGTTATTGGTAGTTTGCACCACCAGGTCGTCGCAGCAGTTTTCGCGCTCGGCGCTTATTAAACGGTTAATCATTTGGGCAAAGGGATTAAAGAACAATAAGGAATTTAT